>CAZIPU010000061.1:0-11012 GCA_964541005.1 uncultured Syntrophales bacterium
CCGTCGATCACCCGGTCGGTGAGTCTGCGCGGTTTGCGGGCCATGACGTCGTCCGTTTCCGGGTCGATACCCATCGCCAGGGCAGGTCCCGAGTCGGTGATCAGATTGATCCAAAGGATCTGTGTGGCGAGCAGCGGCAGCACCAGGGCGCCGTCGCCGTCGCTCAGGCCGAGCACGGCGGCCAGCACCACGCCCAGGAAGACCGTGAGGACTTCGCCCATATTCGATGAGAGCAGGTAGCGCAGGCATTTTCGAATGTTGTCAAAGATGGCGCGTCCTTCCCGCACCGCCGCGACGATCGTGGCGAAGTTGTCGTCGGAAAGAATCATTTTGGCTGCCTCCTTCGACACTTCGGTTCCGGTGATGCCCATGGCCACGCCGATGTCGGCCGACTTCAGTGCGGGTGCATCGTTCACGCCGTCGCCGGTCATGGCCACGATATTGCCGTCGGCCTGGAGCGCGTCAATGATTCGCAGTTTGTGCTTCGGAGCCACCCGCGCATAGACCGATGTTGTCCGGACCGTCTCGGCGAAAGCGGCATCACCCATTTCATCGATTTCAAGTCCCGTGACGGCGGATGCGCCGGGCTCCACGATGCCCAGATCCGCTGCAATGCGGACCGCCGTCCGCGGGTGATCGCCGGTGATCATCATGACCCGGATGCCGGCGCGATGAGCCTCCCGAATGGCCGGGCCGACTTCTTTTCGCGGGGGATCGATGATGCCCACGGTACCCGCGAAAATGAGATCCTGTTCGAGACGCTCCCCGGCGGACGGGTCCGTCCCCGAATCAAGGGGCCGATAGGCGACGCCCAGTGTCCGCAGCGCGTCGTCGGAAAGGTCGTCGACATCTCCCAGGATGCGTTGGCGCAACGAGTCATCGAGAGGGATGACATCCGTTCCGAGGCGGGCACGGGTGCATCGCTTGAGCAGGACGTCCGGGGCACCCTTGGCTATCAGCACAACTTCCCCGTCGTGTTCGTGATCGATGTTGATGGTCGACATCATCTTCCGGTCGGACGTGAAGGGAATTTCCCCGATGCGCTCGAAGCGCTGCTCACGCCGTTCGTGGGTGCCCAGTTTGCGCTCGGCTACAAGAAAGGCCGCTTCCGTCGGATCGCCCTGGACTTCCCACCGGCCGTCTTCCGTCTGGCGAAGGTAAGCGTTGCCGGCGAGGCTTCCACCACTCAGTACGACGATGTTCTCGGGGTAGAGGGCACCGCTTTTTAATTCGGAGCCCTCGTGTTCGACCCGGCCCCGAGGGTCGTAACCCACGCCCGTAACGCGGGTATTGCCCGAGGCCGTCATGATCCGTTCGATGGTCATCTCCGAACGGGTCAGCGTGCCGGTCTTGTCGGAGGCGATGACCGAAGCGGAGCCGAGTGTTTCCACCGACGAAAGCTTTTTGACGATGGCGTTGCGCTTGGCCATCCGCTGTACGCCCATGGCGAGGACGACGGACAGGATAGCGGGCAACCCCTCCGGCACGGCAGCCACGGCCAGGGACACCCCGAGGAGCAGGACGCTGATGACGGCGGCGGCAGTGCGGACTTCGAAGACCATCAGGACGGTTGCCACCACGACGGCGGCGATGATGACGATGGCAACGGCCAGCATGCGGCCGATCCGGCCCACTTCTTTCTGCAGCGGTGTGGGTTCTTCCTTCGTCGCCTCCAGCATTTCGGCGATGGCGCCCATCTGGGTCGCCATTCCCGTCGCGGTGACGATGGCACGGCCGGAACCCTGGGCCACGGCCGTGCCCTTGAAAACCATGTTGATCCGGTCCCCGAGCGCCTTCGGTTCGTTCAGGGTAACGGCTTCCTTCAGCACGGATTCGCTCTCGCCGGTCAGAGATGCTTCCTGGACGCGTAGCGAAGCAGCCTGAAAAAGGCGTGCATCCGCGCCCACGGCATCACCCTCGCCGAGAACGATAATGTCGCCGCGCACCAGTTCCGCGCTGGGGATCCGTATTACCTGACCGTCCCGAACAACGGCGGAGGTGACTGCCGTCATCCGGGCCAGTGCCGCGACCGCTTTTTCCGCCTTGTTCTCCTGAATATATCCCAGGAAAGCGTTCGTGATGAGGATCAAGGCGATAACGATCGCATCGACAGGCAGGTCAGACCGGTCTTCGATCGCCCAGGCGATAAGCGAGATGACAATGGCCGCCAGCAGCAGGTAAATGAGGGGATCCTGAAACTGGGACAGAAAACGGCGCCATGCGGGCAGCCGGGGTGCCGAACGAAGCGCGTTCGGGCCGTCCTGGGACAGCCTCCGGGCGGCCTCCTGCGATGCAAGCCCGGATTCGAGATTGGTTCCGAGAACCTTTGCCAGATTGTCTGTGTTCATCACAGATGTGTCATTGAGTTCCATCGTATGGGGCATTTTTCTATCTCACTGTTGTTTGAGGCAGCCGTTTATCCTTCCGCCGTTCAAAATGCCGGGGCCCATGGCCGAAGCCGGCTTTGACATTCCGGATACGTTCATGCCGGGGATCGAGGCGGTCACTAAACTTCTATCCGACCTAAAGATCCGGAGTAAAAAAAGAAATAGCCGAAAATCCGGGACGTTTCGAGGTGATTTTTCTGTAACCAAGTCTTTTGTTAGAATTTATAAAAAACCTGCCGGCGTGTCTAGAACTTTCTTCCCATAAGCAGGATGGATTGCGGACGTGTCAAGAACCCGTTTACGGTTCTGCCCGGCCGGACCTTGCATATCCGGCGATGCCGGCAACCGGAGGATACGGCCATCTTCTGTCGTGCATGCCGTCAGGAAGAACCAAAAAAGACTTTTTATCTCCCCGTAATCATGTTATAGACACCGCACCTGGAGGTGTAGGTGCATGGCGCTTCAATATTCCGATCCTCAGGTTTTTTTGTTTTTGAGTCAGGTCCTGGGGAAGCGGGTCTTAAACCGTCAGAACAAAAAGATCGGGAAGGTCATGGACCTGGCCGTCGGCCTGGTTGAACCGTATCCTATCGTTACGGAGATCCTGCTTTCGCCGGCCGGCACCGGAGAACCCTATTGCGTGCCCTGGAGCAAGGTCCTGGAAATGGATGCGGCCCTCAGGGTGGATGATTTCTCATCCGAAGAATGCCGCAGGCCGGAAAACCGCGAAGGAGAGATTTTTCTCAAGGACACCCTGCTCGACAAGCAGGTCGTCGACACGAACGGCGCCAAGGTGAGGCGGGTGAACGACTTGCAGTTTCTGAAGGCCCACAACCTGCTGCATCTGGTTCACGTCGATGTCGGGTTTCGGGGGCTGATGCGGAGGGCAGGCCTGGTGAAGCCCATGGACGCCTTTCTTCAGGGGTTCATGGATTATACGCTGTCGGATCAGTTCATTGCCTGGAAGTATATTCAGCCCCTGTCATCTCCGGATCTGCTCAAGCTGAAAATCGCTCAGGATCGGCTTTCCCAGATACATCCCGCCGATCTGGCCGATATCATCGAAGATCTGGATATTCACCAGCGGGCGGCAGTTTTTCAGTCCCTGGATATCGAGACGGCGGCGGAAACCCTTGAGGAGACGGATCCGAAGATTCAGGTCAGTCTGATCAAGGAGCTGAAGCCCGAAGAAGCCTCCGATATCATCGAGGAGATGTCGCTGAACGAGGCGGCGGACCTGCTGGCGGATCTTCCGAAGCATCAGGCGGAGGGAATCCTGAGCGAAATGGAGCAGGACATCGCCGAAGACGTCAAGGAGCTGCTGGCGCTTCCCGAGGAAAAGGCCGGCGGGTTGATGACGACGGCATTCTTGAGTTATCCGCCGACGATCACCGTAGGCGAGGCTCTGGAGAATATCCGCCGGGAAGCGGAAGACATGGATTTCGCTTATTATATCTATGTCACCGACGCGGAGGAACATCTGCTGGGTATGATGAGCCTTCGCGAGCTCCTCGTTTCGCCCCTGGAGGGCAAACTGGAAGACTACATGGACACGCGCATCGTGTCCGTCAACATCGAGGAAGACGAAAAGGAAATCGCGACCATGTTCGCGAAGTACGGGGTCATGGCCATCCCGGTTGTCGATGAAGACGACCGGATGATGGGGGTTATTATTTTTCGCAACATACTGGAGATTATCGCTCCGCACCTGGGGAAATAGGCGAGATGAACGAAGAGGGAGACATACGCGGCCATGGCGAAGCGATTTTTCACGCGCATTCGGGGAAGAGTCTCCGGTGTTTTCCAGAAGCGGTTCTGGGTCACCCTTTCGGTCTTCTTCGCCCTTGTCGGTCCCGGGATCATCACGTCCAACGTCGACAATGACGCCGGCGGCATTACCACCTATTCTCTCGCGGGTTCCGAGTACGGTTTGTCCCTCCTGTGGATTCTGGTTCCCGTCACCTTCGCCCTGATCATCATCCAGGAGATGTGCGCCCGGATGGGCGTCGTGACCGGCAAGGGCCTGTCTGACCTGATCCGCGAGCGGTTCGGCGCGAAAATCACCTTCTACATGATGATCATCCTGTTCCTGACGAATCTGGGGAACACGATCTCGGAATTTGCCGGTGTTGCCGCGAGTCTCGAGATATTCGGCATCAGCAAGTACATCTCCGTTCCCATCGCGGCCATCTTCGTCTGGTGGCTCGTCGTCAAGTGGAATTACAAATCCGTGGAGAAGGTTTTCCTGGTTGCCTGCCTGTTCTACCTTTCCTACATCGTTTCCGGAATTATGGGCGAACCGGACTGGGGGCAAATCAAAACGGCCTTCATCCGGCCGGATATCCGTTTCGATACGGGCTATCTGACGATGGCGATCGGAATCATCGGCACCACCATCGCCCCCTGGATGCAGTTTTACCTGCAGTCCTCCGTGGTCGACAAGGGCATCCGTACCGTCGATTACCGTTACACGAGGATGGATGTCATTGTCGGGTCTTTTACGGTCAACGTCGTGGCGTTTTTCATCATCATGCTGTGCGCCGTGACCCTGTTCCAGAACGGGATCCGGATCGAGACGGCCAAGGATGCGGCCCTGGCCCTGGAACCCATGGCCGGGAAGTACTGCTCCCTGCTGTTTGCCTTCGGGCTTCTGAATGCATCGCTCTTCGCCGCTTCCATCCTGCCCCTGTCCACGGCCTATACCATCTGCGAGGCCTTCGGATGGGAATCGAGCGTCAACCACAAGTTTGTGGAAGCCCCCCAGTTTTACGGCCTCTACTCCCTGATGATTTTTCTGGGGGCGGGGATCATTCTCTTTCCCAATTTCCCTTTGATCTGGATCATGTACTACTCCCAGGTACTGAACGGACTTCTGCTGCCGGTCATTCTGATCTTCATGCTGCTTCTGATCAACGACCGGCGCCTCATGGGAAAATACGCGAACGGCTGGGCGATGAATATCCTGTCCTGGGTTACCGTGTCGGCTCTGGTGGTTCTGTCTGTGACGATGGTTGTTTCGCTGATTTAGGCAGGCTGATTTTAGGGTCCGGGGATTTCCGGTAGAGAAGGAAGGTCCTCCCGAGAATCTGGGCGACCTCCGCTTTCAGGTTTTCCGCAAGCTGTTCCGCCGCTTCCATCCTTTCCAGAAGACAACTCTCCAGCAGCTTGATTTTGATCAGTTCATGATGGTTCAGGGCGGCATCCGTTTCCCGTAAAAGGGTCTCGGTGATCTCGCTTTTCCCGATCATGACCACGGGCTTGAGGTCATGCCCCAGGCCCCTCAGGTATCTTTTCTGTTTACCCGTCAGCATGGCGTTTTCCCTTCAGAGCAATGGTGTCATTTCAGCAGATTGAAGAGTCTGGACCATCTCACCCCAAAGGCCTCGCTGTCCCAGGACCAATAGATGATGAAAGCCTTGCCCATGACATCCTTCAGATCGACGACACCCCAGAAGCGGCTGTCATAACTCTGATCCCGGTTGTCGCCCATGACGAAAACGGCATTGGGCGGCACCGTGAAGGGCGCAAAATTGTCACGGGGCTGGAGGGAGCCGGGGATGATGTACTGGTCTACGTAAACACCGTACTGATCGTTATAGGCCTTTCCGTTGATATAGATTTTCTTGTTTTTGATCTCGATTGTATCCCCGCTGACTCCGACCACGCGCTTGATGAAATCTTTCGAGCGGTCCTGGGGGTAGATGAACACGACGATATCATCCCGTTTCGGATCGCCGACAGGAATGATCGTATTTCTCAGGAAGGGCACCTTGACGCCGTAGATGAATTTGTTGACCAGGATATGGTCTCCGATCTGCAGGGTGGGTTTCATGGAGCCCGAGGGAATTTTAAAGGCCTGGACGATGAAGGTGCGGATGAACATGGCGATGAGAATCGCGATAATAATGGCTTCCGCGTATTCCTGGATCTTTGACTTTCGTTTTTCAGTCTGGGTCATATGATTATTCCTTAGTCATAAGAGGATAAAAGGGTGAAACAAACCATTACGGTGGCCACAGAGCCCTTCCAGAGAAGGCCCGAAAGACGGACGATCAAGACTCCGAAGGGTGTCCTGTAAGTGGGTTTCAATTTTGCTTCCTGGATCACCTGGCCACAGAGCAGGCCTGCCATACCTCCCGCAAAAAAACCGCCGACAAGCCCCAGAATCAGAAAGGATGGGGTCAACAGGAACGCGAAAATACAGGAACCCGCAAAAGAGGTCATGACGACCTGGCGTGACGGACTGACCCGGGAACCCTTCTTCATGGCAAAGTAAACGTCGGCGGTTTCGACGGCAATGGCGGTCAGGCTCAAGGCCAGGACGGCTTTCCAGCCGATTTTATCAAATCCCGTCAGAATTGAATAGACAAGGACATCCGCGGCAATAAGCACCATGCCGGGGAGACCATGGATGCACACGAAGATCCCCAGAAACAAAATGATGATGAAAAGAGTCAGGCCGAAAGCGTCCAGGGGAGACAATTTACTTCTTCCTCGTGATTGCCGAAGGTTTGATCTTTTCGAACAAAAGCACAATCGGACTGGCGATGAACACCGTTGAATAAACACCGGCCACCGTACCGATCAATAACACCAACGCAAAGTTGTGTATAACGGACCCGCCGAAGAAAAACAGGACGATCAAAACCATCAGAACCGTGAAAGAGGTCAGGATCGTTCTGCTGAGCGTTTGATTGACACTGAGATTGATCACATCGCGGAGCTCCATACGGATATTCTTCCGCGCGTTTTCCCGGATCCGGTCAAAGATGACGATGGTGTCGTTAATCGAGAAACCGACGATTGTCAGCAGAGCGGCGACGATATTCAGGTCGTATTCCCTGTTCATCATGGAAAAGATGGATACGGTTATCAGAACGTCGTGAATCAGGGCGATGATGCCGCCCAGGGCGTAACGGAATTCAAACCGGAATCCCACGTAAATGAGGATGCCGATCCAGGAGAAGAAAATGGCCAGGAGGGCTTTCCGGGTCAGGTCTTTTCCGACTTTGGGCCCCACGACTTCGACCCTCTGGATTTCAAAACTGCCCGCCGGGTAAGTTGAGGACAGGGACGTCTCGATTTTCGCACCCAGGCCCTTCAGGTCGGCCCGGGTTTCCGGGGTCCGCACAACGATCTCGTGGGTTCCGTAACTCTGGATGATGCTGTTCTGCAGACCGATCATTTCGAAGGTGTCTCTGATCTTATCGATGTGGGGTTCCTGTTTGAACTTGATCTGGACCAGAGAACCTCCGGCAAAATCGATTCCGTAGTTGAGTCCCCCCTGCCAGATGATGGAGGCAAGGCCGATAACGATGACGGCCAGTGAAACGGCCCCCGCGGCTTTCATCCAGCGTACAAAATCAATTTGGGTGTTCGGTTTGATGAATTCCATGTATGCCATGAGAGATATCCCCTTGTCTTTATTTAGATACTGATGGTCGCAATTTTTCGGTTCCAGACGAAGTAGTCATAGATGATCCGCGTGACAAAGACCGCCGTGAACATGCTGACGACAATGCCGATCGTGAGCGTGACGGCGAAGCCCTTCACCGGACCGGTTCCGAATCCGAACAGAAACAGGGCCGCCACCAGGGTGGTGACATTCGAGTCGAAGATTGTCAGGAATGCCTTCGCATAGCCTGCTTCGATTGCCGCCCGCGCGGTTTTTCCCGTTCGCAGTTCTTCCCTGATCCGCTCAAAGATAAGAACGTTCGCATCGACGGCCATACCGATGGTCAGGACGATACCGGCAATACCCGGAAGGGTGAGCGTCGCGCCGAACATGACCATGGCGCCGAGAAGCAGGATAAGGTTCATGGCCAGGGCGAGGTCGGCGATCAAACCGGATGCGCGGTAATAAAAGACCATGAAAATGAAAATCAGGATACCGGCAATAATGCAGGACCAGGTCCCCTTGGTGATCGAATCCTGGCCGAGGGACGGTCCCACGGTCCTTTCCTCGAGGATATTGACCGGAGCCGGCAGGGCGCCCGCCCGCAGTACAATCGCCAGGTCCCGGGCCTCTTCCATGGTAAAAGAGCCTGTGATCTGGGCCTGTCCGCCGGAGATGCGCTCCTGAATGACGGGGGCGGAATAAACGCTGCCGTCCAGGACGATGGCCAGCCGCTTTTTGACGTTTTCGCCCGTGATCCGATCGAAATCCTCCGCGCCCTGAGTATTAAACTTGATGGAGACGTTAGGTTCACCGAAACGGTCGCTGATCTGGACCTTGGCGCTTTCCAGGGAATCGCCCGTGAGCAGGGTCTTGCTTTTCAGCAGATAGGGTACCGATGCCTGGCGGCCCGTTTCCCGATCCAGGTGCAAACCATAAAGAATCTGATCGCCTTCCGGGATGTTCCCCTTCAGGGCTTCTTCCAGGCTGTAATCCTCGTCGACGATTTTGAATTCAAGCAGAGCCGTTTTGCCGATGAGATTTTTCGCCCGCTTCGTATCCTTGATGCCGGGCAACTGGATGAGAATGCGATCGTCTCCCTGGGGGATGATTTCCGGCTCGGAGATGCCGAACTGGTCGACACGGTTGCGGATGGTTTCCAGGGACTGCTCAACCGCCAGTTTTTTGATTTCGGCGGCCCGGTCTTTTTTCATTTTTAAATAGACTTTTTCCCGTCCATCCACTGTTTCGGACGAATCGACTTCCAGATCGGGAAAGTTGTTCTTGAGGGTTTTTTCGAAAGGATCCCTGCCTGCCGGATCCGTCAGTTCGAGGGAAATCATTCCTCCGGCGATGCGGTCGACATTGCGGAAACGGATCTTGTTCTGCATCAGGGTTTCTTTCAGGTTGTTGGACATCCTCTCCAGGGTGGATTCAACCGCCTTATCCGCCTGCACTTCCAGGACCAGGTGCATACCCCCCTGAAGGTCGAGGCCCAGATGAATCTTGTCTTTGGGAAGTTTTTTTGTCCAGAAATCCGGCAGTTCGGGTACGACGGTCGGGGTCAGGTAGAAGAGGGCTCCCAGGAAAATCAGTAAGGTAAGGGCCGCCCTGAACTTGATACTTTTGAACATAATTAACCTCGTGGAATAGGGTTTTAAGATGCCTTCTGAAGAACTTCCGCGATAAATGCCCGGGATACCTTGATTCTTACCTTGTCGGCGATTTCAAGGGTGATGACGTTGTCCGTAATCGCCACAATCTTGCCGTGAATGCCGCCGGAGGTGACGACTGTGTCACCGTGGGTAAGATTTTCGAGCATCTGCTTGATTTCCTTTTGTTTCTTCTGCTGAGGCCGGATCAAGAGAAAGTAAAAGATACCGAACAGGACGACCATCATAATCAAAAAACTGATATCCCCTCCCGCCGGAGAGCCTCCTCCTCCGATACCCATTGCATGGACGATGTCTGTCAATTCTTTTTCCTCCTTATTATTATGGTGGTTCAATCACCCGTTCTGATTTGATGTCGCGTTGTCATCGGCGGAATCGCCCGCCGCCATTGCATCGAGAAACCCTCTTTTGAAACGATCGAATTCACCCTTTTGGATGGACGTGCGAATATCCTCCATGAGACGCAGGTAAAATCGTACATTGTGGATCGTATTCAAAATCATCGCCAGGATTTCCCTGGAGATGAAAAGGTGCCTCAAGTAGGCCCTCGAGAAATTTCTGCAGGTATAACAATCGCATGCAGCATCGAGGGGCGACAGGTCATCCCGGTAACGGGCGTTTTTTATAACAACCTTTTCCTGTTTTGTAAATAATAATCCGTTCCTGGCACACCGGGTCGGCATGACGCAATCGAACATGTCGATGCCGCAATCGACGCACCTCACGATGTCCTCGGGCGTGCCAACGCCCATCACGTAGCGGGGGTGTTTCGCCGGCAGACGGGGCGCCATTTCATGGACGATTTCCATCATCGTTTCCTTGGGTTCGCCGACGCTCAAACCGCCCAGGGCATAGCCGTCGAAGCCGATTTCCTCAATTCGTTCGAGGGCTTCCCTTCTCAAATCGAGGTGGGTTCCTCCCTGGACAATGCCGAAAAGGGCCTGGTCGGGACGTGTCCTGGCCGTCCGGCAGCGCTTTGCCCATTCCAGGGTGATGTCCAGCGAAACCCTGGCCTGGTCATAGGTGGCGGGGTAGGGGGTGCATTCGTCGAAGGCCATGATGATATCGGCCCCCAGATCTTCCTGGATGCCGATGGCCGTCTCCGGTGAGATGAAGTGCTTCGACCCGTCGATATGGGACTGGAAAAGGACGCCCTCCCGGGTGATTTTTCTCAGGGCCCCCAGGCTGAAGACCTGGAACCCGCCGCTGTCGGTGAGAATCGCCCCTTTCCAGTTCATGAACCGGTGCAGGCCGCCGCACCGTCTGACGAGTTCCCGGCCGGGCCTCAGGTACAGGTGATAGGTGTTGGCCAGGATCAGGCCCGCCCCGGCTTCTTCGAGCATGGCCGGCGTCACGGCCTTGACCGTTCCCTGGGTGCCGACGGGCATGAACACCGGCGTCGGGATCACGCCGTGCGGCGTCTCCAGAAGGCCCGCCCTTGCCTCGCCGTCTGCCTGCCTTGCCGTTGTTGTAAAAGTCAGGGCCGGCATGTCCGCGTATCCCTCATTTTTATCGGCGTCGTCATCATGATATGAACATGCAGTCTCCGTAACTGTA
>CAZIPU010000062.1:0-10759 GCA_964541005.1 uncultured Syntrophales bacterium
TTAAGAGAAAAACGTTGACAATAAAAACAGGGTAATGATATTAAAATTAAAACATGTAGTTGTCTGTTCTCTCCAATTAATAATGGGATGAAGTATCACAAGCCTAAATTCCTGTTCATCGGATGAAAGTAGATGGGTGTGTTCTGGTTTTTGGGGGCTTGGATAAGAAGTCAAACCTGAAAATAGTTGGTCCGGAAACGAGGTGAAAATTTTTACCTTAATTTTTGGCAGTTTGCCGGACAGGTCAAGACCTGCTTAACCATTATTTCAGGGAGGGGATTATGAAAAGAGCGGTTTGTAGGATCTGTCAGAATTATCAGGCATCTCCGGAAACATGCATTGCTCCGGGGAACATGTTTGCCCTTCGTAAAAAAGATGGCATGGTTTGTCAGCCTCTTCGATCTCCAGTCGAACTGAACCGAAATCAAAATTGCGCGTGGTTTGAAAAAATTCCCCTCATGGACCGTCTCTTCAAACTGATGGGATTGAAAAAACCTCAGTTTCGTACGGCAATGGGGGTGTAATGCATATCAAGCCGGGTTGTTTCGGTTAATGTTTCTTATGCAGACCATCCGACCTGTGGATGAAGGTCATCAAAGAGGGAAATCTCATATCATGGGCTGTTGACAGGATTACATCATGCTCATAACTTATCTAAAAAGAGTTTTACAGGGGAAACGGTTTCTCATCTATTGATACGGTTTAGCCGCAACATGGCAGTGAGGTATGTCATGAAACACGCCGTTCTGAAATGTCCCTCATATCCCCTCCGGAGATAGGGTTGTCCGGAGGGGGTATCCATTCCATGTTATTCCTTTTCAAAATTCCATGGGGAGGTGCGCTATGTATTTCATCATGATTTGTACATGGGAGCCGCAGGATGAGAGAGAAGTGAGAACCAGGAGGGTAACCTGGGAGTGGCCTTCCGATGTCAAGGTGATTTCCGAATTTTACGATCTTCAAGGGGGGCGAACGATTTATGTTGTCGATACGGATGCCAAGGGATTGATCGCTGCCAAGGCAGCATGGATCGATATCATCCGATTCGAGATCTTCCCCGTTTATCCGGTGGGTGCGACAAAAGAACAACTGATGAAGACGTAACCCGGTTCTGCTTCAAAATGGGATCTTCTGGGAAAGGAGGTTCGCGATGTTAGCCATGGAACTGACGCAAGAGGAGGCAAGGGTCCTTCTGGAGATTATGGAGAGATATTTTCCCGACTTGAGGCGTGAACTTGTCAATACGGATGACCGGGAATTTCGTCGATCACTCAAGGTAAGGGAACAGTATATGAAACAGTTTATCGATCGGTTGAAAGAGATGCAAAAGTGACGAGAGACCAGATCAAAATCATCCCGTCATTCTGAAAGGCAGAGATCGACCCGACTCTGCCTTTTGCTTTGTAACCGGAGGGGTCAGTGCTGGAAATCTTCGTTACAATTTTGTATAAAACCGGTGGTTCAAAGGCGTAAAAGGGGTAAAATGTTTTCCGGTCAAGAGGAATTGTGCAACTTCCCTGGCCGGGGTCAAGGAATCAATAAAATTAAAATGATTGATGCGCGGAAGAGAGGAAAGCATGCCCATCTTTCAACTGGCGGAAGATATCATCTTTCCCCCGACTCATCTTGCATCACAGAGCGGTATTCTTGCCGTCGGAGGCGATCTTTCACCGGAAAGGCTCCTGGAGGCATACCGGCAGGGGATATTCCCCTGGTATGCCGGGCAGGAGCCGATTATCTGGTGGTCCCCGGATCCGAGATTTGTCCTTTTTCCCACCGAAATCAAGGTATCCCGCAGCATGAAGCAGATTTTACGGCAAGGGCATTTCACCATCACGTTTGACGGGGATTTCCGCGCTGTGATTGCCGCCTGCCAAAAGCCGCGGCCGGGGCAGGACGGAACCTGGATCACCGAGGAAATGAAAGAGGCTTATATCACCTTGCATAACATGGGCTATGCCCATTCGGTTGAAGCATGGCGGGGGAATGTTCTGGCCGGGGGACTTTACGGGGTCTCCCTGGGACGATGCTTTTTCGGCGAATCCATGTTTACCCGTGTCAGTAACGCTTCCAAGGCGGCATTCATTACGTTGACACAAAAACTTCTGGATCGCCGATTCGAACTCATCGACTGCCAGGTTCGATCGGCCCATCTGGCATCTTTAGGGGCGCAAGATATTCCCCGGAGGCAGTTCACAGATATTCTCAATAACCTGCTCTGTTTTGAAACGCTCCGCGGTCACTGGCGTTTCTTTGCAGATTAGGTCATCACATCCCAAAGGGATGTGATGAATGACATGGATCAGGGTGCGTAATAAACTATACACCGCATATCTTTTTTTACACAGTTCAACCCCTGAAACGTGGAAATACCTTTCCCCCATGCAGTCTGTATCTTGGTAAAAGTTATATATATCATATACTTGCATTCTGATAATGCGTGTGATCATTATTGGTACGGATTGTGCTTTACTGAGGCAAGTTCACAGGAATGAAACTTCAGGCAGGAGAATTTAGAATGGCAAGGCAGGATAAATTTGCAGTTGTTTTCCCGGGGCAGGGTTCCCAGAGACCCGGCATGGGGAAAGACTTTTATGATGAGCTTCCGGTATGCCGGGAAACTTATGAGGCCGCCTCTGAAGCGCTTGGTTGGGATGTGGCGGCGATGTGTTTCGGGGAAGATGATCGTCTGAATCTGACGGAATATACGCAACCCTGTATCGTCACGACGGAAGTGGCCATGATGCGGGGTCTTAAAACACGTTACGATTTTTCTCCCCTTTATTTTGGGGGACACAGCCTGGGAGAATTTACGGCCTTGGTGGCGGCTGATGTGCTTTCTCTAGCCGATGCCGTTCGCATAGTTCATAAGCGGGGGCGCCTCATGCAGGAGGCCATGCCGGTCGGATTGGGGGCCATGACGGCCGTGATCGGCGAAAAATTGGATACGCAGTCCATTTTGAATGTGTTGAACGATTTGCCGATCGATGTGGCCAACGTCAATTCCGCAAAACAGGTTGTCATCAGTGGAGACGCGAAATTTATGACGGAAGCGGAATCCCGGCTGGCGGAAGCGCTTGCCCAGGACCAATCATCGGTCAGATTTGTTCAGTTGAACGTCAGTGCGCCGTTCCACAGTCGTTTCATGTCGCCCATTGAAGAGTCTTTTGAAGACACCCTCCGCATTTTTCAGACGGGCATGTCTGCGGGGAACGCGACGGGAGTGACGTCCAACTTTACGGGAGGATTTCACGCCGATGACACGGATGAGATTATTCGCAATCTTGTTTTGCAGCTCAGCAACACCGTAAAATGGATGGATAATATGACCGAATTGTCTTCTCAAGCCGAGAAGATCTATGAAGTAGGCCCGGGTCGCCCTCTGCGTGCCTTCTTCCAGAGCATGGATGTCGATTGTTCGTCCGTTACGGCCTTATCCGCCGCAGAGCGTTTATTCCAGTAAATGAAGGTAATCAGGTAGCAACTCCCGCGTGCCTGGAAAACAGGTCCCCGTCAGGAGGACCCGTGCCCGGAGAGTGGCAGGGGCTTCAAAATCAATTTTATAGGCCGTATCGATTCCGGCTGCACAGAAAGGATGTCCATCATGGATTTTAGACTGGATGAGAATCAGCAGATGTATTTTGACATGGTGACGAAGTTTGTCAAAAACGAGATCACCCCCTTCTGCATGGCTTGGGACAAGGAGCATGCGTTTCCCTGGGATACGATCCGGAAAGCCTGGGAGCTGGGCCTTTTGAATCTCAGCATTCCTGAATCCGTAAAAGGATACGAAGTGGATGTTGTTTCCACGACCATGATTATTCGCGAGCTGTCATACGGAGACACAGGAATTTCGACCTCCGCCATGTGTAACGATTTGGCCAATGTGGTCATTGCCCAGCACGGTACGGACGAGCAGAAGGAGATGTTTCTGAAACCTTTTGTGGATGAACCCCTGCTGTCCTCCTTTTGTCTGACCGAGCCCAATGCGGGCTCCGACAATTCCTCCATGACGACCTTCATCCGGAAGATCGACAACAGTGATAATTATGTTTTGAACGGCGCCAAATGCTTCATCACGAATGCATCCTATGCGTCCCAGTACACGGTCTTCTGCAAGGTGGGGAAACCTTCAAGCCAATTGATGGCCTGTGTGATCGTTCCTGCTCCGCCGCTTCGGCCAAGCGATCTCAGCGGACCGATTACGACGTCCCGGGAAATCATTCTGCCCAAGGGCGGCAAGATCCAGATCGGCAAACCCGAGGATAAACTGGGCCAGCGATTGTCCAACACGGCCAGCGTGACCTTTGAAGACGTTATTATCGAGCCCCATCAGATCATCGGTGATCGACGACGGGGATTCCAGTATGTGGTTGATGTACTTGATTTCGCACGTCCCATGGTTGCGGCGATCGGTTTGGGGTTGGCCCGGCGTGCCTTTGATGTGACCCTGGCCTATACCCGGGAGAGAAAACAGTTCGGACAGCGGATCTGCGATTTGCCGGTCGCCCGGGATATGCTGGTCCAAATGTGGCGAAAGGTAGAGCTGGGTGAACTGGCCCTGATGAAGGCTGCCGTCAAGGTTCAGGATCAGGATGCAGACCGGGGTGTTTATGCCTCTCTGGCCAAGAATACCTGCGCCGAGGCGGGGCTTTTCTGCGCCAACGAGGGGCTCCATCTCCATGGCGGTTACGGCTTCATGATGGAATATGAAATTTCCAAGCTGGTTCGCGATGCACATATCATCGATATCTACGAAGGGGTTCGGGAAGTGCAGAACATGATCATCGGACGGGAGATAGTCTGAGTATGCTGTATTTACACGGGATCGGACACTTCCACCCGGAAAATGTAATCGATAACGCTCTTTTGGAAACATTGGATATCGGGACGAACGAGCAGTGGATTCTGGAACGGGTCGGAATTCACACCCGCCGGACCGTCCTGGATCTGGACTACATCAGAACAACGAAAAATCAGGATCCCCGAGGGGCATTTGAGGCAAGCGTTTATACCAATGCCCAGACGGGAGCGAATGCCGCGCGGATGGCCATCGAGCGAGCGGGGATCAAGCCCTCCGACATCGGTCTTGTCATTTCGGGTACCTGTGTTCCCGATAACGTGATTCCTGCGGAGGCTGCCGGTATCGCCTCGGAACTGGGGATCAACGTTCTTTGTTTTGATCTCAATTCCGCCTGTACGAGCTTTGGCATGCAGATTCACTTTCTGGATGCGATGAAGCCGGAAGCGCTGCCTTCCTATGTTCTGGTGGTCAACCCGGAAAATATGACAAAAAGTGTCAATTATAGCGACCGTAGCGTTGCCGTCCTCTTTGGGGACGGCAGTTCCGCCGCCGTTGTTTCTTCGACCGTTGCCTCACCAAAGACATTCTCTTCCTCCTTTTGCCAGTCAAAACCATCGTCCTGGGATAAGGTGATGATTCCCCGGATGGGTCATTTCCAGCAGGACGGCCATGCCGTGCAGGGTTTCGCGATCCGGAAAACAACGGATTCGCTGCGGATGCTTAAAAAACAGTTTCCTGGATGGAATGAACATTTCAAGTTCGTCGGGCATCAGGCCAACCTGGGTATGCTGCGGACGGTGTGCGAAAGAGCGGAAATTCCGGAAGAAAATCATTGGCATAACGTCGAATACTATGGAAATACGGGCTGTTCCGGGGCCCCCAGCGTTCTCAGCCAGCACTGGGATGACCTTGCTCCGGGAGATCATGTGGCCATTGCCCTGGTCGGATCCGGATTGACCTGGGCGCACTTGATGCTGGAGATTAAGGAAGAAGCATGAAATATCGTGAATTTATGGAAAGAACACAGTTCGGCCTGGAAGATTTGATCGGGTTCGCCTACGGCCGGCTGGTCGATGATCCGCCGGAATTCTTCGATGCCCGGCTACCTGCGCCGCCGTTTTTAATGATCCACCGGATACCCCTGATCCAAAAGGATGGAAATCAAGGTTTGATTGTCGGCGAACAGGATATTCATCTCGACGCCTGGTATTTTCAGTGTCATATGGTCAGCGACCCGGTGCAGCCGGGTTGCCTCTGTGTCGATGCGATCTGGCAGCTTCTTGGATATTACTGCGTCTGGCGCGGCGGGATTGGGGCCGGACGTGCCCTTGGGTGCGGCGAGATCAATTTTAACGGTCAAATCAGACCTTACAACAAAGTTGTTCGTTTCGAAGTTGAGGTCAAGCGATTTTCCCAACTCAAAAAGTCCGGGTCCAGCGTTGTCATCGGCGACGGCCGGATCCTGGTGGACGGCGAATTGATCGGCGAGGTCAAGCGAGCCAAGGCCGGACTCTTTCAGGGGATAGTCTACCCGGATTATCCCAACCGATCTTCGAATTCGCTCGGAGGAATGATCAAGGAGGTTGTCGTATGAAAGAAAAGCCTGTAGCGATAGTCACAGGAGGCGGAACGGGTATCGGCGCAGCGTGCAGTCTTGCCCTGGCTTCCGAGGGTTTTTGTGTGGGGATCAACTATATTCCCGTCGTGGAGGAGGAAGCGAGGTCGGTTCTGGATCAGATCGAAGACGGTTTTTTGGTCGAAGCGGATCTGACGGATACCGAACAGGTCGATCGCATGATCAACCAGATCAAGGACGTGGCGGGTCGGGTTGATGTCCTGGTGAACGGCGCCGGTATTTCCATCAATAGTGACATCATTTCCATGAGGATCGAGGATTTCGACCGCCAGCGGGAGATTGTGCGCGGAACCTGGTACCTGACGAAAAAGATCCTCCGGCAGTTCATGCTGCGCAGGAATGCGGGGAGAATCATTAATATCTCCAGCGTTGTCGGACATTCGGGCAATGCCGGGCAGATTCCCTACACCATGGAAAAGGCCGCTCTCGATGCCTTTACCAAGTCTTTGTCCAAAGAGTTGTGGGGGAGAAATATCCTCGTCAACTCCGTTGCGCCTGGATTTATCGATACGACGATGACGAAAGAACTGCCCGACGAGGTGAAGGAAAGAATTCTGGCCAACGTTCCCCTGGCCCGATTGGGTAAAGCGGAAGAAATCGCCGATGTTGTCACGTTTTTAGCGACCAGGGCAAATTACATTACCGGAACGGTCATTCATGTCAATGGGGGGTTATATGGCGGCTGATCGTGAAACAATGGACCTGATCCTGCAGGCGGTTCCCCAGCAACCGCCCTTTCGGTTTGTCGATGAAATCATCGAACTGGATGAAAACCGTGTGGTGGGGGCTTACCGGTTTCGGGAAAATGAGTATTTCTATGCCGGACATTTCCCGGATCGCCCGATCACGCCGGGGGTGATTCTGGTGGAAGCCATGGCCCAGACCGGTGTTGTCGTCTATGGCCTTTACCTGACGATGATCCAGAACAATGTCACGATAGAAGAGGCGAAATCGCTCACGACCCTTTTCACCTTTATCGAGGGGGTGGAATTCAACGGCATCGTTTCCCCCGGGGAGCGTGTCCTGATTCAGGGCGAGAAGATTTATTTCCGTAAAGGAAATCTGAAAACGAGGGTAAAAATGGAGAGAGAAAATGGTGAACCTGTTTGCTTTGGAATTCTTGCCGGAACGGGGGTAAAGGTATCATGAGACGCAGAGTTGTCGTGACGGGAATGGGTGTCGTTGCGCCCAATGCCTATGGCATTGAGGAGTATGAAAAAGCCCTTCGGGAAGGTCGATCCGGTATCCGCTTTGTGCCGGAATTGAAGGACTTGAACTTTGCCTGCCAGGTGGGCGGTATTCCGCAGGATTTTGACAAGACCCTTGCTCAGTATTTCGATGAGGAAGAGCGCATGTCGATCAATGACAACATCGGGTATGCGGCGATCGCCTCGATGGATGCGTGGAAAGATGCGGGTTTTGCCGTGCCGGATCGGGAATCCGACGAGGTCGACTGGGCGACGGGTGCTATTATCGGTTCCGGTATCGGCGGGATGGATACGATCGGCAAGATCGTCGTTCCCATGGTCAACGACGGAAAGACCCGGCGCATGGGGAGCCGGATCGTCGAGCAGGTCATGAACAGCGGGACCAGCGCCCGGATCGGCGGATTGCTTGCTCTCGGTAACCAGGTGACGTCGAATTCTTCTGCATGCAGCACGGGTAATGAAGCCATTATCGATGCGTTGTGGCGGATTCGGATCGGTCTGGCGGACCGGATGCTGGCCGGTGGCTCCGAAGGGCCGTCTCCCTATATCTGGAGCGGATTCGATGCCATGCGCGTCATCTGCCGGAAATTCAACGATGAACCGGAAAAGGCATCGCGTCCGATGAGCGCCTCGGCAGGCGGTTTTGTCCCCGGCGCGGGGGGAGCCATCCTTATTCTTGAAGAGCTGGAGACCGCCCGGAAAAGGGGTGCCAGGATTTACGCGGAAATTATCGGCGGTGCCGTGAATTGCGGCGGTCACCGGATGGGGGGATCCATGACGGCACCAAACCGGGAGGGCGTGGTGCGCTGTATTCGCCTGGCGTTGGGAGACGCAGGCGTCGATCCCGGGGAAATCGATGCCATCAACGGTCATCTGACGGCCACGTTCGCCGATCCCTACGAGTTGAAAAACTGGACTGCGGCGCTTGGTCGGGGCCCCAAAGATTTTCCTTATATCAATTCGACCAAGTCCATGATAGGTCACTGTCTGGGTGCGACGGGAGCCATCGAGTGTGCAGCGGTGGTGTTGCAGCTTTACAAGGGATTTATTCATCCGTCACTCAATTGTGAGGATGTACACCCCGACATAACCGAATACGCGGATCGGATACCGCATCGGGTCATTGAAAATGACGATATCAAGATGATTGCGAAGGCCGGTTTTGGTTTTGGCGACGTCAACAGTTGTCTCATTTTCAAAAAATGGGAGGAGTGAGTTTTTGCGTTCCCGGAGTGCTTTCTGAGGAAATGAAAAGGAATACCGGACCCTATTGTCCGGATGAGATAAAGAAAGATAAAAAAATTAAAGGAGTATAATGGCATGGACGAAAACAAGATTCGCGAGGAGTTTGTCAACATTTTACGGGCCTATGTGAAGGATCCCGAGCTTTTGGACAAGGTATCGGACAGCACCCATATTCTGAACGACCTGAAGGTTAATTCCGCCCGCCTGGTGGACATCATCATTAAATGTGAAGACGTATACGGTATTTCCATCGACGATGACGATGCGGACAAAATCAGAACCATTGGCGACGCTGTTTCGGTTATCAAGGGCAAGATCAGTTAGGAGCGTCTCATGGGAAACAGGGCAGAAAGGCTTCTCCACCTGCAGTATGTCCTCGGCTGGATGGCGGCCTTTTTTCTGACGCCTTTGTATTACGCGGTCATCCGGTCTGCCGGGTACAGCATCCGCAATATCCGGGATGTCAGAAAGAAGAGCCGGAGTTTGTTCAAGCGGCATAAGGGACCTTGGATGATCTGTGCCAATCATCTGACCATGATCGATTCGGTGATTTTATCCTATGCCTTGTTTCCCGTGTATCGTTGCATTTTACAGTACAATCTCCTGCCCTGGAATTTGCCGGAGCGGGCGAATTTCCAGCGGAATTTCCTGTTGTCTTTTCTTTGCTATGTCAATAAATGCATTCCCGTCAGTCGCGGGGGTGATCGGGAAGAGATGAAGCAGGTGATGGAGAAGTGCATGAATCTTCTCCATAAAAGGCAGAATCTGATGATTTTCCCGGAAGGCGGGCGATCCCGCACCGGGCGGGTCGACACGGAGAACTTTTCTTACGGTGTCGGCCGCTTTCTGGAAGGGTCCGCTGACTGCCAGGTCATGTGTCTTTATCTCCGGGGTGATCATCAGGATCACTACAGCAATATGCCCCGGTGGGGAGAGCGCTTCACCTGCCTGATCGATACGCTGGAAATCAAAAAGAATGGTCAGACCGGTCTCCGGGTACAGAAGCAATATACGGAGCAGATCGTACATCATCTGTCCGCCATGGAGGAGCAGTACTTTGCTAGCAGTCGGGAACGATGTCGTGGATTTGGGGAATCCCGATGCCTTGGGCAAAAGTCTTGATGACCGCTTTGTCAGTCGGGTCTTTCTGCCGGAAGAACAAAGGCTGATTTACCGCGATAGCGATCCCGATTGTATCCTGTGGGTCCTGTGGGCCGCCAAGGAAACCGCCTATAAAATTATCAGCAAATTTAGCCCTTCCGTCCATTCCGGGCCCCTGAAATACCAGGTGAACTTGGAAGAGGTCAGGTGGTATCCGCAACGTCGTCCGGATTTGCGGAGCGGACATTTTACCTGCCAGGTTGAAACTCCGGTTGGGTTACTGATGATTGGCGCCCAAACCGAAAGACACTATGTCCATGCCTTCGGCAGTCGGGGGAACCAGTCGAGCGAAGGAGCCTTGCACCTCAAAGTATTCCGCCTGGATCATCCCTGTGTCCGGGACCGGAACGAGTCAGACGTGGTACGGAACGTTCTTGGCCGTTACCTCAGCCGTTACTGGCACATTCCATTCGAACGTATCGATATTCGCCGTGGCTTAAACGACCGCGGGTGGGGACCGCCTGTCGTCTATGTTGACGGGACACCGGCTTATGCCGATACCAGCCTCAGTCATCACGGGCGATATGGCGCTTTTGCCCTGTTCACAGAGGCCTGTCAGCCATAAATCTCCAGTGCAGATGATCCTTATTCTGATGCCGTTCCCAACAACACCGTTGGATTCTTTTAACCCAGATTACGCAATAGAGATTTAAGGAGCCGTTTAACGGACCGGGAGAAATTCTGATTTTTAATCCCACAGACCGA
>CAZIPU010000063.1:0-6089 GCA_964541005.1 uncultured Syntrophales bacterium
CGCTTGCCCGGAATGACAACCAAGTTCTCCAAACTCAGCCCCCGTCAAGCTCGTTTGTCATTCTGAATCCTTCGCCGCGCTCAAGGATAAACTTCGTGGAGAATCTCAAAACAACATCATAGTCCAAGAGATTCTTCGCCTGACGGCTCAGAATGACATAAAAGGGCGTTTCCTCTTCAATCTCAACGGCGGCGGATACGGTTTTACGCATCATCGCCCAGGTAGGCCCTGATGACCTCCGGATGATTCTGCACTTCCTGCGCCGTCCCCTCGGTCAATTTCTCACCGAAGTTCAGGACCATCACCCTTCTGGCGATGCTCATGACGATGGACATGTCGTGTTCCACGAGCACCATCGTCTGACCCCAGACCCGGTTCAGTTCCAGGAGAAACCGGACCATGTCCTCTTTTTCCTCCAGATTCATGCCTGCAAACGGTTCGTCGAGCACCAGAAGCGACGGCTCCATCGCCAGGGCGCGCCCCAGTTCGACCCGTTTCATGAGTCCGTAAGGCAGCGATCCGACGGGTGTTTTCCGGATGGGCTGCATTTCCAGGAAGTCTATCAGTTCCTCGACCACCTGGCGGTGGTACACCTCCTGCTTCCGGACGCCCTTGGAAAAAAGGCAGGCCGTGGCCAGGGGATACTTCATGTGGATATGACGGGCCAGGAGCATGTTGGCCAGGACCGTCATCCCGGGAAAAAGTTCGATGTTCTGAAAGGTCCGCCCGAGGCCGATCTTGACCAGGTCATGGGTCGGCATCCGGGTGATGTCGTGGCCGTTGAAGGCAATGCGGCCCGTCTGCGGCCGGTAGTACCCGGTGATGCAGTTCATAAGGCTCGTTTTCCCGGCGCCGTTGGGACCGATCACGGCGACCAGCTCCCCCGTATGCACCTGGAAATCGATATCCTTCAGCGCCACGACGCCGCCGAACGTCAGGGTGACCCCCGAGATATCAAGCTCGGCTTTCCGTTTTTCGGCGTTCCGGTTCCTGTATATCGACGGTTCCCCGCGATAGGCTTTCATTTCCCCTTGCTTTTTCCCTGGATGAGTTTGATCTTTTCCTTACCCGGCACGTAGAAGTTCGTGAGGGGCGTGAAACTGCCGTCCTCGCCGACCCGGACAATCCGCGCCGTGAACGATGCACCGTGATCCTTCGACGTATAGGTCACCGGTGGGATCAGGCCCCAGAAATTCTCGTTCCGGAACGATTCCATGGCCTTGTTGACGGTTTCGGGGTTGACGGCCTTGTATTTCTCATGAGCGCGCACGAAGGCCCGTTCCATGATCATGGCAATGCTGACGCCTTCCCAGTAGGCGGCGTCGAAGTCAGCGACCGTTTTGTAGCGCTTGCGGAGTTCCTCCATGATCTTTATCCCCTGGGACTTATCGGCAGGTACGCCACCCGGAAACTGGATGGCCAGCCGGTCCTTGATGATCCCCTTTCCCAGTTTGAAGAAATCCGGATCCGTCGAGGTCCAGGTGCCGAAGAACTGGGGTTTGTAATTGATGCGGTCGGCATTCTTCAGGACCGTTACGATGGTCGAAGGCAGAACCTGGAGAAAGACATATTCGACCCCTTTGCTTTGCATGCGCAACAGTTCCGTCGAGAGATCCACGGTCTTGGGTGGAAATTCCTCAATGGCAACGATCTGGAGACCGATTTTCTTCGCGTATTCCTGGCTTGGCTGGTGAATGGAGCGGCCATAGGCATTGTTGTAGGTCAGAAGGCCGACTTTGGGCGCATTCTTTCCCTTATGGATCGTGCGGATGTATTCCAGGATGGCATAGCAGTCCATCTTGTAGCTGCCGAAGGGCAGGTACATGTAAGCGATGGGCTCCTGAAGGATTTCCCAGCTGGTGGAATAATTGATAGTGGGGATTTTGTATTTCTGTACGATGGGTTTGGCGGCCAGCCCTTCGCCGGCGCCCCAGGTGGCGATCATGTCGACTTCGTCCTGAACGGCGAACTTACGGACCGCCGCCACGGCTTCCGGCACCTTGTAAGCCGTGTCGACAAGGATCACTTCGATCTTGCGGCCGCCGACACCGCCTTTGGTTTCGTTGACGTATCGGAAGTAATCCTGTGTGCCCTTGGCATGGTACTTCCCCCAGGTGGAGGCCGGACCGGTCATGTTGATCGCGGCGCCGACCTTGATGTTCTTCGCCGCGAGCCCTTCCGGCACAATCAACCACACGAGACAGAGTAAAACCGTTAACAGAAGGCTTCTTCCCATTCTCTTATCCATTACTTTCCCTCCTCTTCCTCTGTGTTCTAAAAGCCCCGCATGACGTGCAAGCGGACGCTAAAAACAAAAAAGCCGCGGGCAGTTACCAGTCTGCCCACGGCCTGTTCTTCGGTTATTTGAAGAAGTCACGAGCCGTAAAGGCAGACCTCGGCGCTAAAGCTAAAAAACGCGAAAAATCTGTTTACGTCGCTCATTTCTTCAAATTTGTGATTCACGTTGCAATCTCCTGAGTTGCGTCATTACAGGATAAGCGTTATTCCTGTCAAGAGAAAAATCTTCTTCAGCGCATATCCAGCTTGTCCATCCGGTAATGGAGGGAATCGGCGGTCACTTTGAGCAGGTCGGCGGTCTTTTTCCTGGAACCGCCCGTTTTCTGGAGGGCCTTCTCGATGAATATCCTTTCGATTTTTTTCATTTCCTCATCCAGGTCCAAGCCCTCGTCAGGCACATCGAACCGGGCCAGGGCGCGTTCGGCAATGGGAACGTTGCTGTTGAGCACCAGGTTTTCCGGGAGAATGATGTTGGAGGTTTCCAGGGCGATGCTCCGTTCGATAATGTTCTCCAGCTCCCGGACATTGCCCGGAAACGAATATTTCATGAGCAGTTCCATGGCATAGGACGAAATGTTCCGGATTTCCTTCCCGAATTCAACGGCGTACTTGTGGACCAGGTATTTCGTCAGCAGTGGAATATCTTCATGTCGATCGCGCAGAGGCGGAATATGGATGGGAATGACATTCAGGCGGTAGTACAGATCCTCCCGGAACATGCCCTCTTTCACTTTTTCCTCCAGGTTCTTGTTCGTTGCCGAGATGATGCGGACATCGACCTTGATGTCCTCGGTCCCGCCGATTCGCCGGAAACACTTCTCCTGAACTGCGCGGAGGAGTTTGACCTGGAGCAAAGGGGGAAGTTCGGCGATTTCATCGAGGAAAATGGTCCCTCCATGGGCGACCTCGAACAAGCCGGGTTTATCCGTGTGGGCTCCCGTGAAGGAGCCCTTCATGTAACCGAAGAGTTCGCTTTCCAGGAGATTCTCCGGGATACCCCCGCAGTTGATGACGACAAAAGGCTCATCGGCACGGGAACTGCTGTCGTGGATGGCCCTGGCGACGAGCTCTTTTCCGGTCCCGCTCTCTCCTAAAATCATGACATTGGCCAGGGTGCCGGCCACCTTCTTGACCGTGCCATACACTTTCTGCATCTCCCGGCTCTTGCCGATCATGCCCCTGAAAGATGCGGTGTCCTCGATTTCCTTTCTGAAATCCGCCTCATCCTTTTTCAGCCCCTTTTTTTCCAGGGCGTTCTGAACCACACTTTTCAGGTTATCAATATCGAAATCCTTTTCCAGGTAGTCATAGGCCCCCTCCTGCATGGCCCGGACCGCCGACTCCCCGGAGGCGTAAGCCGTGATCAGGATGACCAGCGACTCGGGAGACACCTCCTTCGCCGCCTTCATGAATTCAATGCCGTCCATTTTCGGCATCCTGAGATCGGTGATGATCAGATCGAACTGCTGACGGCGGCATTTCGCCAGGGCTTTCAACCCGTCCTCCACCGATGTCACGTCATACCCTTCCTGGGTGAGAACAATTTCGAGAATCTCCCGGATGCCTTTATCGTCGTCGACCACCAGAATGTTCGCCACTGCCTGCTCCATTTCTATATTACGGGAATTTTCACGGTAAATACCGTTCCCTCACCGACTTTGCTGTCCACATGAATATCGCCGCCGCACCCCGATACGATGCGGTGGACAATTGCCAGTCCCAATCCTGTTCCCTGTTCCTTCGTGGTAAAAAAAGGATCGAATATTTTTTCCAGATCTTTTTCCTCGATACCGCGGCCCTGATCGGAAAAACGCATCTCAACCCAGCGGCGGCCGTCCCCGTCGCCCGAAGCCTCTATCGCAATGCCCATCCGTCCGCCGTCGGACAGGGCCTGGAGGCCGTTGAGAATCAGGTTCCACAAAAGCTGGCGTATCTCCTGCCGGTTGGCGGTAAGCAGGACATGATCCGGATGCGACGTCTCGATTTCGATCCCCTCATGCCAGGACGGTCCGTATTTAACCGATTCAAGGATGTCGTCCAGCATGGCAATGACATCGATTTCTTCCTGCACACCTACCGTCGGCCGGGCCAGGATCAGAAAATCCTTAATGAAGTTTTCCAGTTGATCCTTTCCCCGGAGAATGATCTGCAGGAGTCTGTCATCGACAGGGCTCAATTTCAACGTCTTTCGGAGAACCTGAATGGAGCCGCTGATGGAGGCCAGCGGATTCCTGATTTCATGGGCCAGAATGGCCGCCATTTCACCGATGAAGGCCATTTTCCGGCTCTCCTCGTATGCCCGCTCCATTTCCTTGACTTTGGTAATATCCTGAAAAATCAGAATATTCCCTATTTGAGTGCCGTCGTCCCGTTTCAGAGGAGAGAGGGCGCAGCCCAGAACCGTCGGCCGTTTTTCTCTTCCGTGGATAACAATCTCCACCCTTCTTCTCCTGACGGCATCCTCTTGAGACCCGCTTGTTTTGACGATGTAAGCGTATTCGGGGATGACGTCATGGATCATTTTATCCAGCACGTCTCCGGAGAACAACCCGGTAATTTCCTCGGCCGCCCGGTTGAATGACCGGACCCGGTCATGAAGGTCGACGGTCAGAATCCCCGTCTGCACGGATTCGATGATGCTCCGGTGCAGGGAATCCAGCTCTGCAAACGCGTGCTCCTTTTCACGCAGGAGCCTGCGCGCCTGTTTTTCCCGGCTGACCACAAAACTGGCCAGGATCGCAATGAGATAGAAAGACAGGATGTGGATGAGAACGCGGAAGAAAACATAATCGCCGAACTCGGTGCGGTTATCCGGAGTCATTGCCTCCGGCTGAAGCTGCAGGGATTGAATGAATCCATGGAATTCCAGGTTGACAAACAGTCCGTAGAAGATGCTCGCTGCGGATGCGGCGAGGAGCCCACCCCGTTGACCAAGAAAGATCACCGAATAGATGATCACCAGGGGATACAAAACGGGATAGACGCTGCGGATCCCACCCGTGACATAAACAAGGCCCGTAATCAGGAAAACATCCAGCAGGGACTGCAGGTAGATGTGAAATGCGACACGCCTGATCTTGCGGATAAGGAGCAGATAGATGAGTGAAGAAAGAAAGGAAATCGTGATCAACCCGTAGAAAAGCCGGAGGGATGCAACGGCAAAGGGTTCAACAATCCTTGACGCCATGAAGACGGCCGACATGAGCAGCACGAACAGGATGATCATCCGTGTGATCACCAGCCAGTAAAGCCGGGAGGCACTGTCTTCATCCCCCAGGGAGGATACGCTCCTGTACCACTGTATGATGTTTTTTCTCATTGGCTTTATAAATCGATACATTATGCGGCAAACGGGCCAAGTTTCCCCCGCAGCTCCTTTTTCAACCCGGTCTGACGCCCATAACAGAATATGCGCACCAGGCAATTTTCCCCGGATCCATGGTTATCATGATCACACACCATGTGGCACGGCATTAAATCCATGTACGGCTCAGAAATGAATGTCCTTCACGCCCTCCGCAAAACCGCCACGACACTATGGCAGGAACCGGCCTTTTTCACGGAACGGCCCCTGATTCCGTTTTTCATCTCCTTCGCAGGCGGGATCATTCTCTGCGACCGTGCCATGCTCCCCTGGACCATCCCGGCGGCAATTCTTCTGCCGGCGCTTGCGGGATTGCTGTTCGCCTTCAGGTGGAACCGGAATGTCGCCGGCTTCGCCATTCTGCAACTGATCGTTTTCCTCACGGGCATGCTCTGCATGGCACCCTATTCGATGCCGAGTCCCGCAG
>CAZIPU010000063.1:6189-10525 GCA_964541005.1 uncultured Syntrophales bacterium
AATTTCAACAATCCCGGCGGCTTCGACTACAAGCGATACCTGCGCCGGCAGGAAATTCGCTACCGGGGCTTCGTTTCGGAACCGCCGGATCTGATTCTTATCCGGCGCGGCCAGGGCAATCCCGTAAAAATGGGAATCGAATCGTACCGCAACCGGCTCCGTCACTTCATCAGCCGTCATACGGCGTCACCGGAGCGGGAAATCATCCTCGCCATGATCCTGGGCGAGCAGAAGACCATTCCCGACGATTTGAAAGAACGGTTCAATCAAACCGGCACATCCCATATCATCGCCATCTCCGGATTCAATGTCGGCCTGATCGCGACGTTTTCCGTTCTGTTCTTCCTGTCCTTCATGAAAATCTTCCCGCGCCTGCTTCTGGCTTGGAATGCCAGGAAGGTTTCCTACGCCCTGGCCCTGATCCCGATTTTGCTTTACACGGGTATCGCCGGGATGGGCATCTCCGTCATCCGGGCGACCTTGATGGTCGTCATCCTCATGACGGCCATCATGATCCGGAAGCCGAAGGATATTCTCAACGCCCTGGCCCTGGCGGCCATTGTCATCCTGGCTCTGTCGCCGCCTTCCCTGTTCGACCCTTCGTTCCAGCTCTCTTTCGCCGCCGTTGCCGCGATTCTGTACATCCCGCCGAAACTGCAATCCCTGTGGCCGAAACCGGAAAAAGAAGCGGATTCCCTGCTTCAATCCATAATCAGGAAATGGGGAAGGGTTTTCTTCCTTTTTCTCCTGGTAACCGTCAGCGCGACCCTGGGAACCTTACCCATTATCGCTTACCATTTTCATCGTGTTTCGACGGTGGTGATCCCGGCCAATATCGCGGTCATCCCGTTTCTCGGCATCCTGACGACCCCGTTATGCCTGTTCGTCATCATCGCCTATCCGCTTTGCGAACCCTTCTGCCTGCTTTTATTGCAATGCGCGGTCCAATTTACCAAAATATCCATCTTTTTTGTCAATTTATTTTCGTCTCTGCCGGGAGCTTCTTTCCTGGTTTCTCCGCCCAATCCAATTGAAATAACCGGTTACTACCTGCTTCTGTCGCTGCTTGTCCTGTTTCTGTCATCCCTCATCAAAAAACGGCCCGGCAAATCATGGATCAAAGCCCAATCCCCGGCGGGGATCGGTTTGTTGATCCTGAGTCCATTTCTGGCGGGCATGCTGTTGCATGGTTATTTATCGGCAACTCCTTCCAAAGACCTTAGGCTGACCGCCATCGACGTCGGCCAGGGAAGCTGTACCCTCCTGCAGATTCCGGGCAACCGGACCATGCTGATCGACGGCGGCGGCTTTGAAGGAAGCACGTTCGATGTCGGGCGATACGTCGTCGCGCCCTTTCTTATCCGCGAAAAAATCCGCAAAATCGATGTTGTCGTGCTGACCCATCCTCACCCGGACCATCTGAACGGACTCGTTTACATTCTCCGCAACTTTCCGGTCGGTGAAATCTGGACAACCGGCGAACCGGCGCCATACGAGTCCTACAAAAGCATGACGGCGCTCATCAGGGAAAGAAAACTGACCCATCGGATTCTTTATGAGGGCGTCCCCCCAAGGAAAATCGGCGATCTTCAGATAGGCATCCTGAACCCGCCGCCCAATCCCCTGAAGGGCCAAACCATCCCCATGGATTACGTTTCCGTAAACGACCGCTCCCTCGTCATGCATCTTCGCTACGGCCGTGTCGGGATTCTGTTGCCCGGGGACATCTCCAGAGAAGCGGAGGAAAGGCTGGTTTCTTCTGCATATAACCTGAAAAGCGACATCATCCTGGTGCCTCACCACGGGGGCAGAACCTCCAGCACCGCCCCCTTTCTGGATAAGGTCAATCCCGGCGTCGCCGTGATCAGTTGCGGACTCGACAATCGTTACAAGGACCCTCACCCCGAAGTCCTGCAACGCTATGCGGAAAAGGGGACGAAAATCTTCCGGACCGACCGGAACGGCGCGGTCTTTCTTTTCACCGATGGGACAAATATACGGTATGGGCCAGATTCAGTGAAGGATTACGGACTTTAACACGGTTAACCGTCGCGGGTTTTCCCCGGCTATTTTCCCATAAAATCTCACCTGTTCGGCTATTGTTTTTTTCACGCGCCTATGATAACGGTTCTGCCTGTAAAAACGTTCATTTTACGACAGTTTCGGACAGAAGACCGTGAGCGGTCAATCCCACGCCTCTGTCCGGTTCATCGCCCCGTCAGGCATGGAAGTCCTGCGCGATACCGCCTCCTTTCCAATCATCCTGTTGGAATTTCACGGTCATGAACCGCCTGTCGTATGATCAATATTTCTGAAAAGACACTTTTTTATGGATGCCATTACAGTTGTTAAAGGATTCAAGGACATTCTTCCCGAGGAAGCGTTCAACTGGCAAAAGGTCGAACAATTTGCCCGGGTGATTCTGGCCGATTTCGGCTTCAAGGAAATTCGCGTCCCCATCCTGGAAAAAACGGAACTCTTCACCCGCGGTATCGGCGATACGACGGACATCGTGGAAAAGGAGATGTACACCTTTACCGACCGGGGCGAGGACAGCCTCACCCTGAGACCGGAAGCGACCGCCTCGGTGCTTCGCGCCTATATCGAGCACGGCCTTTTCAACCAGAACACCGTCACACGGCTCTTCACCATCGGCCCCATGTTCCGCCGGGAAAGACCCCAGAAGGGACGGTACCGCCAGTTTCACCAGATCGACGTAGAGGTCCTGGGCTCGGACGACCCGCGCATCGATGCCGAGCTGATGCTCATGCTCGTCCGTTTTCTGAACGGGCTGGGTCTGGGAAACCTCAATCTGGACATCAATTCCCTGGGCTGCCCCGGCTGCCGCACCACGTTCCGGGAAAATGTCATCGAATTTCTCAAGGATTCGGAGAACGAGCTTTGCGAGGACTGCCGGCGGCGGCTTCACACCAACCCTCTGCGGGTTTTTGACTGCAAGAATGAAACCTGCGGGCGGATCATCAAAAACGCCCCCAATATTCTGGATTTCATCTGTGACGACTGCCGGAACCATTTTGATACGGTCAAGTCGTCCCTGGAACTGTTCGAACTGCCGTACCGGATCAATCACCGCATGGTCCGCGGACTCGATTATTATACACGGACCACTTTCGAGGTAACGATTCCCCACATGGGATCCCAGAACGCCGTGGTCGGCGGCGGCCGCTATGACGGTTTGGTCCGGGATCTCGGCGGGCCGGAAATTCCCGGCATCGGCTTCGCCATCGGCTTTGAGCGCCTGATGGCGCTTTTACCGGATGAACAGGCGGCAACGCCTCCGTCGCCATGCCTGTTTGTCGCGGCCCTGGGAAGCCAGGCCCAGCAGGTCGCATTTCGCCTCTGCAACCGGCTGCGTCTGAAGGGAATTCAAGCGGAAATGGATTATGACGGAAAGAGCCTGAAGAGCCAGATGAAAAAGGCCGACAAGCTTAAAAGCCGGTACGCCCTCATTCTGGGAGACCGGGAGATCGAAACCGGGCAGGGTGAACTGCGGGATATGCAAAACAGTACCCAAAAGCAGGTCCCCCTGGATCAGGTGGAAGACCATATCATTCAATTGGAAAAGTGAGGTAGCAACTTTGACAAACTTTATCACCGATCGGAAAAGAACCCATTACTGTGGAGCGGTCCGCGCTCAGGATATCGATAAGGAAGTGGTCCTCATGGGATGGACCCATCGCAGACGCGACCATGGCGGCGTGATTTTCGTCGACCTGCGGGATCGTGAGGGACTCGTCCAGATCGTTTTCAATCCGGAAATTTCTCCGGATACCCATGAAGAAGCCAAAAAAATCCGCAGTGAGTACGTGCTGGCCGTCGTGGGAAAGGTCCGGCGGAGACCCGAAGGCATGGAAAATCCGGATCTCGCCACCGGCGAAGTGGAAGTCATGATCACGGATCTGGAAATTCTGAACGAATCGAAGACCCCGCCTTTCAGCCTGGAAGAGGGTCAGGAAATCTCGGAGAACGTGCGGCTCAAGTACCGGTACCTCGATCTGCGGCGTCCGCATATTCAGCGGAACCTGATCCTGAGGAGCAAGGTTGCCGCCGCCGCAAGAAGTTATTTCCAGTCACAGGGGTTCATCGAAGTGGAAACGCCCTTTCTGACCAAGAGTACCCCCGAGGGCGCCCGCGACTACCTGGTTCCCAGCCGGGTCAACCCGGGAACCTTTTTCGCCCTTCCCCAGTCGCCCCAGATCTTCAAGCAACTGCTGATGGTTTCCGGATTCGACCGCTATTATCAGATTGTCAAGTGCTTCCGGGACGAGGATCTCCGGGCGGACCGTCAGCCCGAATTCACCCAGATCGACGTCGA
>CAZIPU010000064.1:0-10413 GCA_964541005.1 uncultured Syntrophales bacterium
GACATTACGACACAGCCTCTCGATCCGGCATCCGGTCAAATTCATTCCGGATTCCTCCGATCAACTTCTCAGAAATTTTTTCACCGTAAGAAAACTTGAATTCACACTATAGTCTGTAGATTTATAGTATTCACTTGGTCATTATCTTGGCATGGGAAAAACTACTCTATCACGGAACGTTGACGATCTAAGCATAGCCTTCGGTTCTGTGTTACGTCAACTCCGTCAGAAATGTGGGCTGTCGCAAGAAAAACTCGGTTTTGAAAGCGGATACCACCGAACCTATATCAGTCTGCTTGAACGGGGTGAAAAGAGCCCTTCCCTACAGACCATCTTTAAACTTTCGAAAGCTTTAAACGTTGATCCCTCCATTCTTATTAAGAATGTCGAATTGCAAGTCAATAAATGATAATTTCCAAGGGAAAGACTGCTTAAACATGAAGATAATCAAATGTGAGCGACTTGTCGATGCGGGGAGGTTCTCCCTATCAGATGACTGGAAAAGAATTGAAAAACAAATTTTTGAAGCAATACGATCCATAGAGTGGCCACCAGGGTCCGGGTCATTCACCCTTTTCAATCAGTCCGGCAAGAAACGGGGAGAAGGAAATGGTGTTAAGCCCATTAAGAGAGAGTGCATGAAAAAGTTGCAAGAATTGGGCTGGGAATTAGAAACTCGGGTTGACATTGCTACTCTCACGAGGCCCGGTCCGATGGACGCCACCTGTGTTGTAAAGGATCGTCTCTTTTGCGTTGAATGGGAGACGGGCAATATATCTTCTAGTCATCGCTCAATCAACAAAATGGCCCTGGGAATCTTGAAAAAGACTCTGATTGGAGGGGCGTTGATCGTACCAACCCGCAAGATGTATCAATATCTAACAGATCGCATCGGCAACATCCAAGAGCTTGAGCCTTACTTTCCCTTATGGAATGCACTCGATGTTGATGAAGGGTTACTTCTAATCATCGCGATTGAACATGACAACATTAGCAACGATGTCCAACGAATAGGGAAAGGTACAGACGGACGGGCTATTCAGTAAGCGGGCATCGTTTCTGAAGAATTACAATAAACTCCCGCCGCATCGTATTCGACATGCCAATAATGGGCCTGCTCATAATTTTAACGGGCACGAAACCACAACCGGCTCCAAGATCAATGATGATTTCATGGAGCCCTTTAACTTCGCCAGGCGAAATTCCCAACGCTTTTCCTAATTGGTTGTTGTTTGTCCCAATGATGATGGTACACATGCAACCGGTTTGTAGCACACGAGCGCATTCAGACAGAACCCGCCTCATATCTTCTTTATAGTACTCAAACTTCGCCAATACATTGCGGCCACGGAGTCCAATCATTTTTTCGTGCAGGGCTTCCGTGTCAACCCCTAGACAACTCAAATGGAAGGCGTCGTTATCCAAATAATCGACGGCAAAACTGTAAGGCGGCGAAAAGATAATTCCATTGATACTACTGTCCGGCAATGGAAGCTCCCGAGCATCACCTTCCAAGATTTTCGCTGACGCTAACTCACCCTCCAAACCGTTCAGAACTTTTTGGATCTTTTCCGCGACAAAGAGATATCGTTCCAATATCGCCTTGAATTGTTCAAGGGGCTGTTTCCGCGCGCTTCTTTGCGCATATCCGGCACTGTCAAGATAAGCTAACAAAAGAAAATTATATGTATGCAGCGTGTCTTTTTCTCTGTTGCTTAACTTATCTTTGTCTTTAATGGTTGCATACTCCGATGCCTTTTCCATGACAGAAATGACAGTACTTCGCGACTTAACCAAATCAATTTTGCTCCCCTGGCGGGGTGATCCAATCCTTTTCTGAAAATAAGAAAAGACTTCCTCGAAATTAGGTAAGGCTTTTCGCACCCGTTCAAGGGACATGGATAAGGCATCAATCTTCGTCTGACTCATGAAACGGCAAAACGGACTGGCATCAATACCAACAGATTCTATGCCCATAAGACTTGCCTCAACCGGAACAGTTCCAGATCCCATCATGGGATCTAATACGGAATCGCCCGGTTTGAGCCCCATGATATTCAGCAAACCCTTTATCATCTGAGGATGGAATTTCCCCCGATAAGGGAAAAGTCCATGGGTTGCATAACCAGTACGGAATAAATTCGCTTCAAAAAAGGATCGGAGTCGGGATGAGGAGTGATTGGGCAACTTCAACGATTCACCGGTGCACATCAGAAAATGGCGCGTGTATTCTTTACCGATAAGAGAAAAAAAAGCCCCATTTCTGATCAATTCATCATCGGAAAGAATGCGGTTTTCATAAAAAGCCAACTCCAGTTCGTAAAGATCGTTCAGATTAGGAATCAACTTCCGATCCGGCGAGAATAATTCGGCGGTTAATTCCGATTTGAAGGCATCGATAACGGCTTCCGTGCGCACCTCATCTCCTAATCTTCTTCAACAACATCTCCCGATTTGTGCGGGCAGAGATTTTCATTTTGAAGACGTTCGATGATAACTTCGCAGCTCTCCAATTCCATCCCAATCCAGTGACGCCCAAGTCGTTCACAAACATCGTAGGTCGTCCCACTTCCGCCAAAAGGGTCTAGTACAACGTCACATTCCCTAGTAGATATTTGAACAATTCTTTCCAAAATCTTTGTGGATAACTGATTCAATTTTCTTTTTCTACTCTTGAACTTCCAATGACGGACAGGGGTTATATCATTCCAAACATCGGTCAGATTGACGCCGTCGGGATGCATGGCGCCTCTATGACCTCCATAATCCTTAATTTCCTGGCCGCAATGGCGGCATTTTTCAATAGGGGTCCGTATTTTTCTGAAGGTCTTCGCCTTTCCTTTCGTATAATAGAGGAGACTGTAATGAGATGGATAAAGTCTTCCTGGTATAGGTAATGACGATTTGATATTAACCGCAATCCAATGACGAAAGGTCATCCCCATTCCGGAAAGCTGACATCCCAGGTGAACATTCCACTTCGGAAGGTTGTATAGAAAGAGTGATCCACCAGGTTTTAAGATTCTCACACAATGCAATAACCATTCTTTACACCAAAGGAGATAATCATCGTCTGACCTTAAGTCATTGACTTTCAAACCATATTCTTTTGCCAAATTAAAGGGTGGATCTGCAAAAACGGTATCTACAGAACAATCATTGATATAGGGAAGAAGTTGAAGGCAGTCACCTTTATAAAGGGCACCTAGCTGTGAAGAATATACAAGATAAAGCGATATTTCAGACTTAACGACTGATGTGGGATAACAAAGTTCCGGTTGTTCTGCAGAGGATTGAAACATATCTAAGAGGCTCTTTTCATCATGATGTTGCGTGATACTATATGCGATATTTCTTGGGCTATCAAGGTTCTAAAAATGACTATTTTAGGTTGATTCTACCTGCATGGAATTGACTTTTCAAGATTTCCCGTCGCTTCGCTCTTCAAACGACGACAGTGGCGGCCTTTACTGCACCAGGCACCCCTTCACCCATTCCAGATTGACCAGGGCAGCCAGGTAATCACGCCGGGCCTTGGCCAGGTTGGCCTTGGCGGAATTCAGGTTGAAAATGGCATCGTCGACATCCAGCTTGATCTTGACGCCGTATTCATAGCCCTTCTCAGCCATGACAAGAAGCCGGTCCGCCTGTGCGACCGTACTGGAGAGCGCCTTCAGAATTTCACCGGCTTCCCGGACCGCGTTGATCGCGTCCCTAACCTGGAGGGCAATCTCGTCCTGCAGTTTCGATTCTTCAATACGCAGCGACGCCGCCTCACTTTTCGCCTGCCTGACCTGTCCCCGTGTACGCAGCCCATCGAAAAAGGGAAAGGTAATATAAAGTCCGGCACTCCAGAGTTCGCCGTTCGAAAGCGCATCGTCCTGTTCCCAGTCCTTGTAGCCGTAATCGGCCCGAAGATCGAGGCGGGGCTTGTTGCCGGCGTTGGCTATGGTCACGACCTCTTCGGCCATCCGCGTGCGGTTTCTGATTTCCGACAATTCAGGTCGTTTCTCCCGGGCCACTTTCAGGGTCTCGTCGTATCCGGGATAAGGCGCATCTACAGTCGTATCAAGAACTCCCGAAACATCGATCTGCCCCTCATCCATTCCCAGGAGGAAGCGGAGCTGATCCAGGGTTGTGCGAATCAGATTATCCGTCCTGATCACCTCGGGCCGGGCGTTCTCCATGGCCACATCCCAGGACAGGACATCATAATCCGTCGCCACGCCGGCCTGAAGCTTGCGGGTCATCTCCTTCAAATGACGATCCTTCTGATCGAGATTCTGGACGGCAATCCGGTTGAGTTCCTTGGCCAGGAGCACATTGTAAAACGCCGTCGTCACATCCCGCAAGGTCGCCTCCCGGATGATCCTGAGCTGATCTTCCGCGCCGGCCATGCCCACTTTCGCCGCCCGGATGGCCGCACCGACCTGCCCCCAGGTAAAAAGGGCCTGCGTGAGAGTCACTTCGGCGGACTGGAGTTCGGTCCGCACCGGGACCATGCCCCCCATGAGGCCTTCCTGGCTTCCGTCACGGGATTTCGTAACACCCAGGTGAGCGGTCAGTTGAGGAAGCGCCGCCGCCCGTTCCGCCACGTACCGGCCTTCCACGTAGCGCCGGTACTCCAGCGCCTTCTGGATATCCTTGTTCTGATCCATGGCAATGGTCCGCACATCGTCAAGGGTAAGAATCCGAACCGATGCCGCCGGCCCGGCCGCCTGTGCCCCGTCACGGCAGAGGGGTAAGAAAACAGCCGTACCGGCGATGAAAATAATAAAGGCAAACAGACCGAGCCGTTTGAAAGAACCTGTTTTCATTTATGAAATCCCTTTCCTTGCCATTTCACCTTGATCCAGTTTTCAAGATCATCGAAGAGGGTGTAAACAACGGGGATCACCAAAAGGGTGAGAATGGTCGAGGTTAAAAGCCCCCCGATTACGGCCCGTCCCATGGGGGACCGGATTTCCGCCCCCTTGCCGATACCGAGCGCCACGGGAAGCATGCCGAATATCATGGCGAGTGTCGTCATCATGATGGGGCGGAGGCGGACTCGCCCCGCGGCGATGAGAGCTTCCCGGCGGTCCATCCCCTGCCGGAGCATGTCCCTGGCAAAGCTGACCAGGAGAATGGCGTTTTTCGAGACGAGTCCCATGAGCATGATCAGGCCGATGAGGGACATGATGTTGATCGTGTCGCCGGTTAAGTGAAGCATCCCCGCCATGCCGAAAATCGCCAGGGGAAGCGACACCATGATGGCCAGCGGAACGATGAAGGATTCAAACTGGGCGGCCAGAATCAGGTATACGAAAATGACCGCCATGAGGAGGGCTTCCGCCATGTAGCCGAAAGAGTCCCGCATCTCCTCCGCCTCCCCGGCAAAGATGACCCGGTAACCCGGCAGCATCTCAATTTTTGCCGCTGCCTCCTTGATTTTTTCGACGGCCGTACCCAGGGCCAGATGCTCCAGATTCGCCGACAGGACGACCTGCCGGGTAAGATCACGGCGGTCAATCTCCGAAGGTGTCGTGCTGACTTTGTGTTCGACCAGGCTATTCAATGGGACGAATATTTTCTCCCCGTTCTGCTGAAAAACGGCGAGGCGGATATTCTCCACCTGTGTCATATCCCGGCGCTGGTTCTCGGCCATGCGGAGCCGCACATCGACGGCATCGCCGTCCTCATCCTCGTAGGTTGATACGGCTTTCCCTCCGACCAGGACGCCGACTGTCCTGACAATGTCGTTTGTCGTAACCCCGGAGTTCACCGCCCGTTCCCGGTCCACGATCATTTTATACTCCGGGATATCCAGTTCCAAGGGAACTTCGATATCGACAACCCCGGGAATGCCGTAAAGGGCATCTTTTAATTGAACGGCATATTTCTTCAGGAGGGTGATATCTTCACCCCGTATGCTGACGTTGAGCGGTTTTTCTCCCGCCATCGGGCCTCCCGCTTCAACCATGGCCGGGATGATACCGGGAATATCCTGGAGGTGTTTTCGGACATCACACTCCACTTCCTGCTGGGTCCGGTTACGTTCTCCCTTCTCCGAAAGCTTCACATAAACCTTGACATCCCGGACGGTGCCGGCGTCTCCGGCGCCGATACTGGCGTAAGTCCGCCGTACCTCGGGAATTTTCCCCAGCATGGACAGCACCGCGCCAAGCCGCCCTTCGCTTTCCTCAATGGAGGCGTCGGGAGCGGTCTGGAAATTGACCTGGAATTCGGCCATATCCTGGTCGGGGATGAACGACTTTTCAAGGCTTCCAAAAGCGGCGACGCCGACGAAGAATGCAACGGCGACAATCCCCAAAACCAATCGGCGGTGATCCAGGGACCAGCCGATAAGGCTGCGGTAGCGGTCGGCCGTCAAATCAAACCAGCGGTTAAAGGCATCCAGTCCCCGCGAGAAAAAGTTCCGTTTCCCCTGGCGGGCAATATCGGGGTCGAACCAGCGTGAGGACAGCATGGGATCGAGCGTAAAGGACACAAAAAGAGAAACGAGAACGGCAAAGGCCACGGTAATGCCGAAGCTCATGAAAAACCGCCCGACGATTCCCTTCATGAAGGCAACGGGAATAAATACGGACATGACCACAAAGGCCGTCGTGATGACGGCGAGACCGATTTCATTCGTCCCTTCCCGTGCCGCCGTAAAGTGACTCTGCCCCCGTTCAAGGTGGCGAACGATATTTTCACGGACGACAATGGAATCGTCAATGAGCAGCCCGATCGAAAGCGACAGGGCCATGAGGGTCATGACGTTCAGGGACATCCCCATGAAGTTCATGACAATGAAGGAGGAAATGACCGAAATCGGCAGGGTCAGGCCCGTGATGACGGTGGAGCGCCAAGAGTTGAGAAAGCAGAAAACAATGAGGATTGTCAAAAGACCGCCGATAATCAGGGTCATCGAAACATCGTGGACCGAATCCCGGATCTCAATGGAGCCATCCCGGACGAGTTCGATCCGCACCGCCGGAGGAAGGTCCTGTTGCAGACGATCGATTTCCCGCTTGACGCTGTCGACGACATCGACCGTATTGGCGCCGGTCTGTTTCATCACATCAAGGGCGACGGCGGGAGACCCGTTGAGCAGAGCAAGGGTTCGCTGCTCTTCAATACCGTCCCGCAGTTCGGCAACATCGGAAATACTGACCGGCCGGCCCTGACGCTGGGCAATCACCATGGTCCGGAACTCTTCTACCCACTCGGGTTTACCCGAAACGCGAAGAGGCACCTCTTCCATTCCCCGCCGCAGACGCCCCAGGGGCGTGTTCACGTTTTCCGACTGCAGTCCTCCGATGATCTCGTTAATCCCCATGCCCAAAGCTTCGACCCGCACGGGGTCGATCAGGACATTCACCTCTCGCTTGAGGAAACCGACCAGGTCGACCTTGCCTACGCCATAAAGACTTTCTATGCGCCGTTTGACCCGCTTTTCGACCAGGGTAGTCAATTCCCGGGGAGACATGACATCGGAACGCACGGCCAGGCTGACAATCGGCATGGCCGAAAAATCGAGCTTCTGGATGATGGGTTCTTCGATCTCTTCCGGCAAATCCCCCCGAACTGCATTGATCTTGGCCCGCGCTTCCTGGGAGGCTTCGTTGATTTTGACTTCGAGACGAAACTCGACAATGACGGTGGAAACCCCTTCCCGAGATATGGAGGTAACGTGCTTAACTCCGGAAATGGGGTTGACAGCCTCCTCGATACGCTTGGACACCTCCCGTTCCACCGTTTCGGGGGAAGCTCCGGGATACTCGGTAACGATGGAAATGACCGGCACTTCGACATTGGGAAACATGTCGATGGGCAGGCGCTTCAAGGAGAAAAGACCCAGGGTGAGAAGAATCAGCATCATGACGGCGGCGAAAACAGGCCGTTTGATGGATACGTCGGAGATCAGCATGGGCCCCTCTCCTAATTGCTCTTCATGATTTTGACGCGGTCACCCTGGCGGACATTGAAACCTCCGCGGGTAATCACCATCGCGCCTCCCCGAAGGCCGGAGACAATTTCCACGCGTTCGTCTGCGGCCACTCCGATCCTAACCGGTGCCAATCGAGCCGTCACCTTATCCACGATCAGGACCTGCCCGGTGTTCTTGATCCGGTCCCAGTTTACCAGGGCGCTCCGGGGTACCTGCAGAACGCCTCTTCGGGTCCCGGCAACGATCCGCCCTTTCACGAAGAGGCCCCCTTTCAGAACCTGATCCGGGTTCGGTATCTCGATCCGAACCTGGACGGTACGATCGGCATCATTGACGACAGGATTGATAAAGGACACCTTCCCCTCGAAGATTCTGCCGGGAAAGGCGTCGGTTGTAAACGTCACGGGAAGGCCGACCCGAACCTTTCCCAGAGAACGGCTGGCCACGTTGACGGTCAAATCGAGGAGCCGGTTATCAACAATCCGGAAGAGCGGTTTCTGCGCGCCCATTTCACCCACGAGATCGCCGACGTTAATATCCCGATAGGCGACAACACCGTCCATGGGGGAAACAATCACCATCTTCGACAGGCGGGTTCCGGCGTAATGAACCCCTTTCTCGGCAGCATTGGCCTGGGCTTTTGCTGAGGCAATCGCCGCCTCGGCGGCTTCCTTTGCCGTCGTTGCATCATCGAGATTCTGCTGGGTTACAAGACCGGCTTCCTTCAGATTGATCGCCCGCTGGTATTCACGCTCGGCACGCTTCCCCGCAGCCTCGGCCTGGAGCAGGTTGGCCCTGGCTGCGGCCCGGTCGGCATCAGCCTTCTGGAGCACGACATCTTCTTCGCGGGCATCAAGTTTTGCCAGAATTGTTCCCTTACGGACAGGAACCCACTCCGTCACATAGACTTCCCGGACCAGGCCCGTCATCTGCGATTTCACATCCGTCTGGAACTTGGGAGAAAGGGAACCGACCACATCGATGACTTCCGTTAGGTCGGTGGGCGAAACCTGCAACACCTCGACCGCCACGGGCGGCTTCGCGGAATCATTCTTATCGCTGCGATTTTCGGAACCCTGGGCGGAACAGCCGCATAAAACTCCCCCCAGAAACAGGATCACCCCCCAAACAAACCACTTTTGCACGGTCATTCTGTCCCCCCCAAACATATCTTAAAAACCAATCCGCTATTCTTCTTGATGAAACTGTGTAAAGTCGCAAAGGACCTCTATCTTGTCATTTCGAACAAGGGTCGTGCGACCCGGAATCCAGTATTTTCATCAAGTTATGGATGCCGGTTCAAGAGGATGTGTCATAATGCCTAATTTACGTTTGTGGTCATTCTGACACAGCCTCCAAGCCCGGCATGACCGCTTGGCCGACTTTTTACGAGACCATCCTTCTTGATCCCCCCTCACAAAAAACTCCCTCTCCCCCAAATTCATTTTCCTTCAGGTAAATTTTGATGAAACCGTAAAAAGTCGGAAAATGCTCAATTTATCATCCTGAGCGAACGCGAAAGATCTATTATAACAAGAGATTTTTCGTCGCTGGCGCTCCTCAAAATGACAAAGGAGGGTTTTTACGGCATCATGAATTTACGTGCCATGAATTCGGCTTTTCGCCGATTGATATTACAGGCAATCCCTTCGCAGTCTTACCTCATCATGGCGTCGATACGGTAAATCTGCGGAGGATCAGATCGACCATCCGGATGAGGCTATCCCTCCCCCCCCCCAGTTCCGGGCGGAAAAGTATCATCTCCATCGTAAGGGAGATGGCACCGACCAGAATCCATCGCATAATCCCAGGATCATCCCCGACGAATTCCCCCCGCCGGATGCCTTCCTTCACCAGCGCCAGAACCGCATCGTCGAAGCGATCCTCAATATCCTGAAGATTGACAGCGGGCAATTCCCGGCACCTTCCGTATTGAGCGGCATACAGAAGCCGCATGATCGGCAGGTCCTCCTGAATCATCCAGATAGTCCGTTCAAAAAGGTGCCGGATTTTAGGTAAAACAGAACCATTCATGCCCGCAACTTCCAGAATCAGGTTATCCACCTTTTCAATGCCGAATCGGACGATTTCCTGAAAGATTCCCTCCTTGTTCTTGAAATAGTAATACAGAACGGGCTTGCTCACACCGGCCGCTGCGACAATTTCCCGGACGGACGTGGCCGCGTAACCCTTTTGGGTAAAAAGTTCCATCGCAGCTTGCAGCAGACGTTCCCGCGCGGTGCCATCTTCCGACAGCTCCGTTTGCAATGACTGCTTGTTATCTTCCAATTTCCACCCCCTTGCCCTTTACCTACCGGTAGGTAGGTTGATACAGGGAAGAAAAAAGTTTGTCAATATAATTTTTCATGCAGAAAATGACTGTCAAGACGTGAAAGAAATGACACCATCATTCATTTTACGCCATACCTTTCATGTTGACAGTCCGCTTTTTTTGTTCGTATGATCAACAGAAAAAA
>CAZIPU010000065.1:0-10261 GCA_964541005.1 uncultured Syntrophales bacterium
TTATTTGTCGCCGATTCTGTTTCACGTTGTCACCGAATAGCTTTACGCGGCCAATCAGAAAGAAAAACCGAAGATGGTGGATGTGATCACCCTTGAAGTGACTCCGGAAGAGGGGGAGAAACTGGCCTTGGCGGCCACGGAGGGTAAACTCCAACTGGCCCTCCGCAATTATGCCGATACGGAGGACGTCAAAACAAGAGGGACGACGCTACCGAAACTTTTATCCTCCTATACCACCGGGGAGGTCCCCACCCCGCGCCCCGTTAGGGTGCGAAGCGTTTCAACAGCAGCGCCTGTCAGAACCGTCACCGTGGAGGTGATCAAGGGAAGCAAATCCAGTGAAGAGAAATTCAGCAGGGGGGGTGAATGATGAATCCTCGAAAGCCAGGCCGGTTGGCGGCCATCATTGCGGTAACCAGTCTTATCCTGTTATGTTTGGGATTGTACACGCCTGTCCATGCTGTGGGGCCGGTCAAGATCAAGATGGACCCGGCCATTTCACAGAAACTCAACCTGACCACGGGGCACTCCCTGGTTGTGGAAACCGGCGCCGATATCCGGCGGGTCGCCCTGGGATCGGAGGATTTAGCTGATGTAAAGGTTCTCTCTCCGCGCCAGCTCTATTTTGTCGGATTGAATCCGGGGGTAACGAACGCCACTCTCTGGGGCGCCGATGGTCGTATCGGCGCCATGATTGATATCGAGGTGACGCCGGATGTGGTCAGCCTGAAGGAAAAGATTTACGAGATCCTGCCGAGCGAAAAGGATATCCGGGTAACGGCCAACCAGGACAACCTGGTTCTTTCTGGGACGGTTTCCAGTGCCGCCAACCTTTCCCAGGTTCTGGCGATGGCAGAGGCCTATGCGCCCCGGGACAAGGAGAAAAAGGCAAAAGTGATGAACCTCCTCGAGGTCGGCGGTGTACACCAGGTGATGCTGGAGGTCCGGGTCTCCGAGATGTCACGGACCCTCCTGAGGCGCCTGGGTGTCAATTTCGCCTATATCAGCGACGGGGGCACAACCTATGGAATTTCCATGCTCAAAAATCTTGTTAACCTTCCTGATGATGGTTGGCCCGGAAATCCCCTGGAGGTCGGCGACAGTGTCGGCATGATCTTTCACTTCCTCGGGGCGAACGCTTCCTGGACCACGTTCATCGATGCCCTGAAGGAAAATGGCCTGACCAAGGTGCTGGCCGAGCCAACCTTGATTACCACCAGCGGCAGGACGGCGAACTTCCTGGCGGGGGGCGAATACCCGATCCCGGTTCCTCAATCCGGTACCGGCGGAGGTACGACCATCACCATTGACTACAAGACCTTCGGTGTGGGATTGAATTTCACGCCCACCGTTCTCAGTAATAATAAAATCAGCATGGATGTGAGGCCGGAGGTTTCCGAGTTGGATTTTTCGAATGCTGTGGCCATATCGGGTTACGTCGTGCCAAGCCTTACGACAAGGCGTGTGTCTACGGTAATCGAGTTGGCCGACGGACAGAGTTTCGCCATTGCAGGACTCCTGAAGGAGAATACCCGGGAGGTCGTGTCGAAATTTCCCGTCTTGGGGGACATTCCTATCCTGGGGGCACTTTTCCGGAGCACCTCTTTCCAGAAGGAGGAGTCGGAACTGGTCGTCATCGTGACGCCGCACCTGGTGAAACCGTTAGACATGGCCAAACAGACCCTCCCGACGGACCAGTACGTGGAACCAAACGATTTTGAGTTTTATCTTCTGGGGAGCTTGGAAGGGCATGGCGAACCCTCGTCCCGTTCGTCAAAGACGATCCTGCCCGCAGGTTCGAACAAGGGGGGGCTGGAAGGGGATTTCGGACATATCGCTCCGTAACAGAAAGGAAGGGAAAAATGAAAAACAAAATCATGATATCCGTTTTTTTAATCGCTGCGGCCATGTTTTTGGCCTTCAGTTTGGCCGGTGCCGATATGTTGCAAAGCCGCCTGGAGAGGGATTATGGGACCTCCTATCAGTTGCAGAAATTTAACCAGACCCTTAACCCCGAGGCGGAGAAGGACGTGGCGCCGGTCGTGGGCATAGATGGACAGGCCGCCCAGAATGCGGTCGAAAAATACCGGAAAGGTTTCGAGAAGAGCTCCCAGACTTCAACGGCCTATCAGTTCAGTATCGGGTCGATGGGGAGCAAGTAAAGGTTATTTTGAAAACTTTGCATATTCTTGAATAATGGAACCGATTAAGTCAATGGAACAAAGAAAACTTAAAATTGTCCTGGCCAGAATGGATGACTCCGTCCAGAAGGAATTTACGCGGATCATTTCGTCTGTGGAAGGATGCAGTCTCTACGGGGAAACCGATACGGGCATCGCGGATCTCCTCATCATGCAGTTGGGGGAAAATGTGGAGGAAGAATTTCCCCTTGTTCACCAGGCCATCCATTCGGGGATCGCTACTAAAGTCTTTCTGACCTCCCGATTCATCAAGCCGGAAGTTCTGATCGAGGCCATGAGAGCCGGCGTCAAGGAATTCTTTTCGCAACCCCTTAAAGCGGAGGAAGTCAAAGCTGCCCTGCTGAAACTTCTCGATAAACAATTGGGACAGGCGATCAGGAAGCCGGAGGAACAGGGAAAACAGGGGAGAATCATCAGTGTTATCGGCAGTAAAGGCGGTGTCGGAACGACGACCGTTGCCGTCAACCTGGCCACATGCCTGCGGGATATCGATCGGGAGAAATCGGTCGCCCTGATTGATATGAACCTAGTCTTTGGGGAGGTCCCCCTGTTTTTGGGCCTGACTCCGAGTTCCGACTGGGCGGAAGTCGCCAAGAACATCTACCGCCTGGACTATACATATCTAATGAGCGTCATGTCCTATAAAGATAGCGGGTTGTATGTGCTGCCATCTCCGACCAGTTGGCAGGATGAGTCCCGCGTGAGTCCTGATATCGTGGGCACCCTCCTTTTAGAGATGCAATCCATGTTCGACTACATCGTTGTCGATGCCGGACAAAGTATGGAAGACTTTTCCAAAGCGGTGTTTAAAATATCGGATACGACACTGGTCGTCACTTTACTCAGCCTTCCCTGTCTGATCAACGTCAAGAGGATACTGGACGCCTTCATGCGGTTCGGGTTCCCTACCGAGGAGAGGATCAGGATTCTCGTAAACCGTTACCAGAAACGTTCGGTCATCAGCGCGGAAGACGCCGCTAAAACCATGCAAAAACCTATTTACCTGAACATCCCAAACGACTTCCCGAATACAATGGGGGCGATCAACCAGGGCAGGCCGCTTACCGTACAGAGCCCGAAGGCCGAGATTACGGAAAGTTTCAGAGAGCTGGCCGTGCGCATTTCAGGTGTGAGCAGCAAAAAAAAGGGAATTCTGGCGTGGCGTTAATCGCCAGTCGTGAATTCCGATCGAGGATGAAAGCATGTTGAACAACCAGATATTTAATGCGGGTGCCTTTACCAGGACCAATGAGTACAACGAACTGAAGGCCCGTGTCCACGACCGCCTGCTGGAGATCCTGGACTTGTCCCTGATCGACACCTTGAACGGGGCCGATCTGCAGCGTGAAATACGTCGTCTGACCACGAGTATCCTGGCGGAGGATGGAATGCGGACCCCCCTGAACGCCGAGGAACGGGAGCGCCTTTACCAGGAGATCCAGGATGAGACCATGGGGCTGGGACCCATTGAGCCCTTCATGAAGGACCCCACGGTGTCGGATATTCTCGTGAACACGTATCGCAAGATTTATGTGGAGCGTTTCGGGAAGCTCCATTTAACCGAGGCGAGGTTCAAGGACGATGCCCACCTGCGTAAGATCATTGACCGAATCGTGTCCGCCGTAGGCCGCCGGATCGACGAATCCACACCCATGGTGGACGCAAGGCTCAAGGACGGCTCCCGTGTCAACGCTATTATCCCTCCTGCTGCCGTTGACGGGCCTTCTCTGTCCATTCGCCGGTTCGCCGTCGACCCCCTGGAGATGGATGACCTCATTGTCCTGAAAAGCGTCACGACGGAAATTGGTGAAATCCTTAAAGGAATCGTCAGAGCTCGGCTCAATGTGCTGATATCCGGTGGTACTGGGACGGGAAAGACAACCCTGCTCAATGTCCTTTCCCGGTTTATTCCCACTGACGAGCGTATTGTGACCATTGAAGACTCGGCGGAGTTGCAACTCAAGCAGGAACACGTGGTGAGACTGGAAACGAGGCCTCTGAACATCGAGGGAAAAGGCGAAATTACTCAGCGCGACCTGGTCCGGAACAGCCTGCGTATGCGACCCGACCGGATTATCGTCGGAGAGGTGCGTTCTGATGAGGTGGTGGACATGCTCCAGGCCATGAATACTGGCCACGATGGCTCCCTGACAACGATTCATGCCAACTCACCCCGGGATGCCCTGTTGAGACTGGAAACCCTGGTGGCCATGACGGGATTGAACATCCCGACCGAGGCCATCCGGCGATATATCAGCTCAGCACTCAACGTTGTGATCCAGATCGCCCGCCTGATCGACGGCAGCCGCAAGGTGATCAGCTTTTCTGAAATCACCGGGATGGAAGGAAACACGATTACCATGCAGGAAATTTTTTCTTTCGAGCAGACCGGAGTGACTGCGAAAGGTGAAGTAACTGGACGGTTCAGGATGACGGGTATCATGCCGCGTTTTATTGAACGGTTCAAGGCCGCCGGGATCGATATCCCCTACGAAACCCTGGATCCACGGAACGTCATGGAAATATGAAAACCTGAAGAAAGTCGGGGAAAATATGGAATATCTGCGGATTATCTTGATCTTCATCGCTGTTGTCCTTCTGATCGAAGGAATGTTTCTCCTGTGCCGGATTTGGTGGAATCCTGAGAAGAGAAGGATAAAGGCGCAGTTGCGCCAACTTTCCGGGGAGCCTTACGGACGTCGGGAAATCAGCGTGGTCCGTCGGCGCATCATGAGCGATATCCCATGGTTCAACCGGCTGCTTTTGAACATTCGATTGCCGTTGTTTTTTCAGCTCGAGAGGATGGCGGTACAGGCCAACCTTCCGTTTCCCCTGGGGGTTTACCTCCTGTCTTCGGTCTTTCTTTTCGTCGTCGGATTTGCCGCGGCATCCGCTGCTGTACCCTGGTTCTGGTTGCGCTTGGCCGTCGGAATCATCGCCGGTTTCCTTCCCATCCTCTATATCAAAGCAAAAAAGAAGCAACGGATCAGACAACTGGAGGAACAGCTTCCGGAAGTTATGGATATGCTGGCCAGGTCCCTGAAGGCCGGTCATGCCTTTACGGGGGGGATGCAGATGATCAGCCAGGAGTTCGGAGATCCCGCCGGAATCGAGTTTCGAAAAACCCTGGATGAAATCAATTTCGGCGTCGCCTATGAAGATGCCCTGAAAAATTTGGTTGCCCGCGTCGACAGCGATGACATGAAGCTCTTCGCTATCTCCGTCATCATTCAACGGGAAAGCGGCGGGAATCTCGCCGAGATCCTGGAGAACATTGCCCGTCTGATAAGGGCTCGGTTTGTCCTGAAAGGGCAGATCAAGTCTCTGACCGGCGAGGCACGGTTGTCGGCCGTCATTCTGGTCGGTCTGCCCTTTTTTGTGGGTCTGCTCCTCTTTTTTATCAACCCGGAGTATGTAAAACTCTTGCTTACGGATCCCATCGGACACGTCCTGCTTGTCGCCGCGGGGATCATGATGGCGACAGGGATCGTCGTCATGAGAAGAATGGTCCAGGTGAAGGTGTGAGGTATAAGCCATGAACGAAGTCGTTGTCATTCCGCTGTTGATCTTCGCGGGGCTGGTCCTCCTGATCTTTTCTCTCTACTTTTCTTTCAACGAACGGATGAAAAGAAAAGAGATCATCGACAAGATTGGAACGTATACCATGCCCGATCTAACGAGTGAAATTGGCGTGTCCAAGGCAGAGTCTTCCTGGAGGCAATTTTTCACCAAGATGGCGGCTAGACTCGCTCCTTTCTCAAAACCCAAAAGCGAAGAGGAATTGGGCCATCGCAGAAGAAAATTGTCCATGGCTGGTTATCGCCGTCCTGGCAATCTGATTCTTTTCTACGGCGCGAAAGTGCTGCTTGCGATTTTCCTCCCGGTGGCTTTGTTCATCGGTCATCTGATCTTGGGTATATTCGAAGATCGGGCGGTTTGGGGGGGCATGATCGTATTCTTTGCCCTGCTTGGTTTCTATGGACCGGATTTGTGGGTTCATTTCGCAATAGCCCGCAGGCAGGAAAAAATTCAGGCAGGGTTTCCCGATGCGCTGGATCTCATGGTGGTCTGCGTCGAGGCAGGGATGGGGCTGGACCAGGCAATCAAGCGGATTGCCGACGAGATGAGACTGAGCAACAGGGTCATCAGCGACGAATTCTCTCTGATGAGCCTGGAAATGAGGGCAGGCCGTTCCCGCCAGGACGCTATGCGCAACCTGTCAGCAAGGACGGGGGTGGAGGATGTCAGGAGTCTGGTGACACTTTTGATCCAGACGGACAAGTTTGGTACCAACATCGCGCAAGCGCTACGGGTCCATTCCGATTCCATGAGAACGAAGAGGCGACAGAGGGCCGAGGAAATCGCAATAAAACTTCCGGTGAAGCTCCTTTTCCCCTTGATATTGTTTATTTTTCCGGCGTTGTTTGTCGTGATTGTAGGTCCTGCCGCGATCAGAATATACCGGACAATCATACAGACCCATTTTGGGGCGGGATGAGCGAACGGGGGGCAGATACATTGACTTGGGGGCGAGGCGAAAAAGATGAAAGGGAAAACAAAATACCGAAAAGTCAGTTTGCAGGGAAAGCTTTTGATTTTTATTCTGATGACCATCACGGCATGTTCCCCTGCCAATGTCAATTGGAACAGCCTGAAATTCTGGCAGTCCCCAAAGCAGGGGGTGGCCATGGATGACAAGGCCGTGAGTCGTTTCGTTGCGAAGATCCGAGCCCAACCCGGGAATCCGGAATCTCATTACCTGCTGGCCGCCTATTACCAGGAGCGGGGCCGTTACCGGGAAGCCATCGCGGAATTCGAAAAGGTCATCTCCATCGCTCCGACTTATGTCAAAGCTTACAATGGGAAGGGGATTTGCCTCGACCAGATAGGAGGACATCAGGAGGCCGTCGCGAGTTTCGAGCAGGCGATCGCCCTGAATGGCAACTTGGATTATTTATGGAACAATCTCTGCTATTCCTTTTTGCTGCAGAAAAAACATGAGGAGGCCATTTCAGCCTGCAGGAAAGCCCTCGCGTTGAACGAAAAGAACAACCGGATCAGGAACAACCTGGCCCTGGCCTATGCCATGGCAGGACGATACGATCAGGCCCGCCGGGAATTTCAGACCGCGGGTAACGGCGATCAGGTTTATGCTCACTTGAAAATGGGCGCCGTTTATTATGACAAGGCCTTGTTCGAACTGGCGGTCGAAGAATATCGTGCGGCCCTGGTTTTGAATCCGGAGTCGGATAGAGCGAAAAGGGGACTGGGGACGTCGCTGGAACTGCTGAAAATTGCGGAAGCGGCAAATGAACACTCGGTTCAAACGGCAGAGAACAGGGGAACCACGGAAGAAATTCGGATTGTTTACCACGCCGCGCCGCCCGTCGTCATGGATGAGGCCAAGGCCGCCCGCCAGTACCAGGTTGCACGGAAGCTCTACGAGAAGGGGTTGTTCGAAGAAGCCGGCGAGCACTTTCATCAGGCCCTCCAGTTTAACCCGATGCTGACCGGCGCCCGCAAGGGCTTAGCAGCATCAGATGCGCTGGCCCGTATCGCCGAGGTCCCATCCCGAAACGATGTCGCTGCAAGGGCGGGAGTCGGGGAAATAAACGAAGTCCTCGCCGCCGCCTTTTACCGTGATATCGGGATCGAGATTTCCAATGGCAACGGAAAACGTCATATGGCCAGAGATATCGGAAAATATTTGAAGTTCAGGGGGTTCAGAGTTGTTCGCCTTACGAACGCCGGTCATTACAACCATGCAAAGGGCCGTATTTACTATGAAAAGGACTACCGTGCTGTGGCCGACGAAATCGCGGCGAAAATTCCTGAACTTTCCATACTGCAAGAAATGAAACGGTCGGTGAGGCCAAACGTGAAAGTGAAGGTCGTCCTGGGAAAGGACCTGATAACAGGCAACCGGAATTATCGCAATTGATGAAGGCATAAAAACGTCACTTTCCCTATTTTGCTCAGAGCAATTATTTTGTGGTCATTCTGAGGCGCCAGCCGAAGAATTTCCGGGTTGAAACGAGAAATTGTCTTTATGAAGAACATTTCAGAAAGAGAAAAATGAAAATTCGATTGTGCCTCGCGGTCATGGCGATTGCCGTTCTTTCGTTCCTGTGTCTGTCGGGGTGTTCCTGGTGGAACAAGGATGAAGGGCCCTTGAAGAGCGACGGCTACCGGAAGATGCTGGAGTTGCAGAAAGCGAAAGCAGCTGTAGTGAGTCCGGAAATAGAAGCCGGTAAGAAACTTAAAGAGCCCGATGCCTCCGAGATGGAGCGATTGGGGGACCAGTATATCCGGCAGGGGAACCACAATATGGCCTTTGTGTATTATGACAAAGCGATCGGGATGGATCCGAAGCGAAGCGCCGTGTTCTATAAACGTGGTCAGCTTTTTCTTTCCCGGGGGATGCTGAACGAGGCAGATGGCCAGTTCGACGAAATCCTAAAGAACGACGCGACCTATGCTTTTGCCTATGAAGGAAAGGGGCGGGTTGCCCTGGCCAGAGGAAATCTGGATGAATCTCAATCACAGTTCAATCAGGCCCTCAGGTTGAAGGAGGATCTCTGGCAGGCCTATTCATTCCTGGGTATTATTGCCGATCGAAGACAGCGGTTTCAGGAAGCGATCGTTTTTTACCACAAAGCAATTGTCGTCAACCCTAAATCGGGAAGTCTTTTCAATAACCTTGGTATGTCCTACACTCTAGCCGGGGAATATGAAAAAGCGCTTCAAGCATATATCACGGCTGCGGAATTGGAGCCGGAGGGAGATAAGATTTATGGCAATATGGGTATTGTGCTGGGGAAACTCGGGCGCTACGATGAGGCCTTGGAAGCATTTAAACGGGCCGGCGATGAAGCGTCAGCATATAATAATCTGGGCTGCATTTATTTGGCTGACGAGAATTATGCCGAAGCGGTTTCAGCCTTTCAGAAAGCGATTGAAATTAATCCCAAATACTATGTAAAGGCCAAGGAAAACATGTTGAAAGCCGAGGCGTTGCTGAAGGGGGCTGAATCAGTCGATTAAATAAATATTCACTTCCGGTCAATCTGAGAAAGTAAAGCACTAATTCATGAATCCCGATACGGTTCGAATCATTGACAAATATATCGGACAACTGATGTGCTTCATCCTAACCATTCATCATTATGTCTTAGCAGTATTTCTTCGTAAGCATACCACCCCAAATATTCAAAAAATACTTTTCATCAAGCTTGTTGAGCAAGGTGCTACAGTATTGGCATACACAGCGATGCAGGAAGCCATCAATAGCTATGGTAGACAAAATGTCTTTTTTTGTGTCTTTGAAGAAAACAGGGCCATCCTTGATGTGATGGACATGATTCCCAGTAAGAATATTTTTGTTGTTCGGCACTCCAATATTTTTATTTTTTGTAGAGATATATTGAAACTGATTTGGTTTACGCGAAGAATTGGAATTGATGCCACAATCGATATGGAATTTTTTTCAAGGGCCTCTGCCATCCTATCATACCTCGTCGGCGCTCGGTGCAGAGTCGGACTTCATCGGTTTAGCTGCGAAGCCCCTTACAGGGGAGATCTTACGACGCATCGCATGCAATACAACCCATATATTCATACGGCAAAGACTTATCTACTTCTCGTTAAGTGCCTGGAGATGGATCCGCAGGATTTGCCTCTTCCCAAATATCCGTCGGGTGATCTCAGTTTATCTGCCCCATCATTTGTTCCACATGAATACGAGAAAAACAAATTGGTGTCACGTCTAAAAAATGAGGGAATCATGTTATTGCAAGGTCCTGTAATTCTGCTGAACCCAAATGCCAGCGATATGCTTCCACTACGGAAATGGCCCCAAAAATACTTTATACAACTGGCAAGAATGATCCTTGACGCATACCCAGCGTCCATACTGATTATTACAGGCACAGCCTCAGAAAGAGAAAGCGGCTGCTCGATTTGCAGAGAGATAGCTTCTTCCAGGGTTTTCAATCTTGCCGGAGGAACCACAATGCGGGAATTGCTCACTCTATACACGATGGCAGACATATTAGTTACAA
>CAZIPU010000066.1:0-10238 GCA_964541005.1 uncultured Syntrophales bacterium
CGGCGGTGTACGTTTCCATGTAATGATTATCGGAATAATTGCGGGAAACTTTAAGGAGGAAAAAAACAACCGATCCTAAGCATTTGTTTGGCCTGAGTGTAAAAATAATGTCGACGGCATGTAAATTGCAATTGTGAGAGAAGTAAAGGAAAGAATGATAATTGAAGAAGGTATTTAGCAGACTCACTTTCCTGAAGTCGAAACCTGGTCGTGCCCCCTTCCTCATAATCCTAATACATCGGGGAGAATAATTCATGGACCAAAGTCATGCGGTGAAAGATTCTTGCAAAGTGTTTAAACATCCGGGAGCGATATTTATTCAGCTTACAACAGCGTGTAATGCTAAATGCATTAACTGCCCGCATCCCTTCACTTATGGCCAAAACGGTTATCACAAAAAGGGCATCATGAAAGAGGATGTCTGGAACAAGATCATTCAGGATATTCAGACCATGGAGTATCGGAATCAGGTAGGATTATACCTTCACCATGAACCGCTTATGGAGAAGAATCTCTTTAAAAAGATTGCGCAGATTAACAATGAAACAGATGCTTTCGTAGTCATTTCGACAAACGGTTCGCTGCTTAACGAAAGCAATCGAAAAGCTCTGATCGGCGCCAAGCCACGAATCGTACATATCAACATTAATTCCGCAGAGAAGGGTCAGTACGAAAAGATGACGGGACTGAGTTTCGAGACCTCGTTTCATCATGCGAAGTCTTTTATTTCTGAAGCTGCCGGAAAGGTCCACGTGGAAATCAACTGCCCCGTCCTGCCGGAAGTCGATATTGACAAGTTGATCAATTTGTTTCCTGGTGTTCAGGTGAACACGGAGTTCTGGGCAAACAGTCGTGGTGGACTCCTGGAAGGAATCACCAGCAAGGATCGAGGGAGTCGATTCAGAATATCCGAATATTGCCTCCAACCGGAACAAAATTTTAACATCCTCTTTGATGGCAGCGTGATAATCTGCTGTAATGACTGGTCCCACGAATCGAAAAACGATTTCCCCAATATCATGGATCAATCAATCCAAGAGATTTATAATGGGCAAACCATGCAGCGGATAATGAGAGAATTCCGCGATGGTGACTATGGGTCATACCCCATGTGTCATCACTGTGCAGTTGAAATGGGTTTTATCCGGGAAGTAAAAAATACAGCCGCCTTATCCCATCCTGACATGGTCCAGAAGCCCCGCTCGCTTACTGAGCGGAAACCGCTTTCGGTGCTGCTTGCCACAAACCATCTCCTTACATATTCGGGTTCGGAAATAACCCTTTTCACAATCGCGAAAATTCTCAAGGAAAAGGGCCATTTCGTTTCAATTTATGCGGCCTACACAAATCCTCGTTTCATAACGATTTTCAATGGGATTGCTTCCGTATTTGACGACGTTCGTAAGCTATCGGAATTCAATGATGTTTGTAAACTCTCAGGAAAACAGTTTGATGTTGCGTACGTTCAACACCATACCATTGCTCTGGAAGTCCGCCACCAGTTTCCAAATCTGCCGATGGTCCTGGCTTCTCTCGGGGTTGTGCCTTTTTTGGAACAACCGCCCGTGGTGGATCTCAATATCTGTAAATATCTTGCCATCAGTGAAGAAGTAGAGAGAAATCTTATTCAGAAGGGCATACAAGAAGCAGCCGTCACTATTTTCCGAAACATTGTCGATTCACGCAAATTCAGGCCGACCAGAATCGTGAATCAGCGTCCACGATCGGCCTTCATCTATAGCTACAAGATGGATGAAAAAAAGGTTGCTCTGGTTATGAAAGCCTGCAAAACACTTGATATCGAGTGCCGTCGTATCGGTGAGAAGCCGGGCGCGATCCTCCAGGATGACTTGCCGAATTGGCTCAACGAGGCAGACATCGTATTTACCCTTGGAAGGGGTGCTATCGAAACGATGATGTGCGGAAAAATTCCCATCATTTTCGATTATCATGGCGGCGATGGCATGGTCACTCCTCAAAATATCGATGAGCTGATGATGTGTAATTTCTCGGGCCGTCTTTATGGCAGACAATACAACGTTGAAGAAATGATCACCGAAATCAAAAGATATGATCCGGAAAATGCCTCGATACTGCAAAGAAAAGCCATTGAACTTTTTGACGCGGAGCGAGGCGTTGATAGCCTTATCGCTTATCTCAAAGACGCCACGATGGTTCAGACTGGAGCAAAGGGATTTGCGGCACACGAAATTGTTGGAACGATTGCGGAAATCATCAACACGACTAAATTTTATACGGTCCAAACCATCCGGAGTCGGCTGGCCACGCCCTCAACCAAATTGGAAGAAACACCTAACGCAAGTACCGTTTCTTCTCGGTTCGAAGATCGAAAGGATGAGACGGCCTTGTCTCCCAAGGTATTTATCATCATCCTCACCTTCAACCAACTTGAATACACGAAGAAGTGTGTGAAGAGTCTGCGCAAACATACTCCGGAACCCCATGAGATCATTTTCGTGGACAACGGTTCGACGGACGGTACGGTGAAATGGTTGAGGCGGCTGACGCAGGAAAACAAACATTACCGGTTGATTGAAAACGAACAGAATCTCGGATTTGCCAAGGGCTGTAACCAGGGTATCGAAACATCCCGGGGGGAGTTCGTCCTGCTTTTAAATAATGACGTTGTCGTTACGGAGGGATGGCTGTCCGGCTTGCTCGATTGTTTAAGCCACGCACCTGATGCCGGTGTTGTCGGCCCCATGACGAACAACATCAGCGGCCCCCAGCAGGTTGCTTTCGGGCAGTACCGGTCCGTGAACTACCTGGACAAATATGCGGCAACGTTCAAAGAGCGATTCCGTCATCGCCGGATTCCTCAAAGAAGAATGGTCGGGTTCTGCATGCTTTTCAAAAGGGCGTTGGTCGAACGGATCGGCATGCTGGATGAGAGCTTCGGAACGGGGAACTTCGAAGATGACGATTTTTGTCTGAGGGCGGCCCTGGCCGGGTATCAAAATTATATTGCCGGCGACGTCTTCGTTCATCATTACGGAAGCAGAAGTTTTATCGGCAACGGAATCGACTACAACGCGGCGATGTCCGGTAATAGAAAGATCCTGGGGAAAAAATGGACATTGAGCTCTCAAAACGAAGCGGGAAAGAAGCTGGCTCTGCTCAAGGCCGTCGAATTGGCCGGGGATCTCTATCGGAAAGGGAAGCTGGACCAGGCTGTCGAAGCCCTGGTCGACTGCATTAAAATCACGCCGGATGCCGAAACGATCTACTTTGAACTGGCCCGGATGTTCCTGGAATCCAGAAAGTTTCCGGAGGCGTGGGAAGTGATTGAATCCATGCCGAATAACGCGAGGAACGCCCTGAAAGGTCTCGAATGCGCGGGTTACGCCAAGGAAGGCCTGGGAGCAGACGATGAGGCGGCGGGATACGCGGACCGCATGTTGGTCCTGGATGAACGATACGCGCCGGCGCTCAATTTGCGGGGTGTCCTGGCTTATAAGAAGGGTGAAAAGGGAAAGGCTGCGGATTATTTTAAAAAGGCCGTCGATGCGGATCCGGGTTATGGGGAAGCCTATACCAACCTGGGTGTTCTGCACTGGGGCCTGGAGAAAAAAGACGAGGCGATTGAAGACATCGAAAAGGGCTTTGTTCTTGCACCGCTCGTTCCTGACCACAGCTCCATTTACTATTCTACCGTAATATCCATGGGCCGATTCGCCGAGGCGGAGACGGTCCTGTTCGATGCCCGGGGCCTCTATCCAAACAGTAAAGCGATCGCTTTTCTGTATATCGATGCATTGATCCAGCAGGGCAAATGGGATGCCGCCATGTTGCAGATTGAAGATGCCCTTATTTCCTTTGATTTGGACGAAGGGATGCTGAAAGCGGCCATTTCCGTTCGCGGGCACCTGGGGCCCCGCCGGATAGACCAGGCCAATACCCGGGGATGTACGCTCTCTCTATGCATGATCGTGAAAAATGAGGAAGCGCATCTGGCGAAATGCCTCAGAAGCGTCCGCGATATTGTGGACGAGATGATTGTCGTGGATACGGGTTCGACGGATAAAACCATGGATATTGCCCGGGTTTTCGGAGCGCAGGTATTTGAGTTCCCCTGGACGGGCGATTTCTCCGCGGCGCGGAACCGTTCCCTTGCCGGGGCCGCCGGTGACTGGATTCTGATCCTGGATGCCGACGAGGTCATTTCCGCGCGTGACCTGGATGAATTAAAAAAGTTGATCAGCAAGCGTTCGACAACGCCCGTAGCCTATTCCATCGTGACGCGGAATTATACGCGGAATGTGGGCGTCATCGGGTGGACGGAGAACAGCGGTCAATATCCTGAAGAAGCGGGCGCAGGGTGGGTGACAAGCGCCAAGGTCCGTCTTTTCCCAAAACGCGGGGATATCTTTTTCATCAACCCGGTTCACGAACTGGTGGAGGATTCCCTGCGAGCCGTGAAAATCAATATCGTTCCCTGTGAGGTGGTAGTGCATCATTACGGGAAACTGGATGCGGAGAAAGAATCGCAGAAAGGCGAAGATTACTACCTGCTGGGGAAAATAAAGTATGAAAGCGATCCGACCAACGTAAAATACATCAATGAACTGGCCAAACAGGCCCAGGTACTCAACCGGTACGAGGAAGCCGTTGAATTGTGGCTTAAGCTCGGTTCTCTCTTAGAGGCCAATCTGGAATCAACGGACTATCAGGAAATCGCCCGTGTTTCGTACGGTGAGCCGTTATCTGAAATATATATCCAGCTTGCGGCGGCCTACCTGATGCTGGATCGCTATGAAGAGGCCCTGTCCGCATCCCGTAAGGCGGTCGCGACAGGGACGCATCCAAAAGAATACGTTCATATTTACGCCCATTGCGAGATTATCGCCGGTTCCTTGGGCAAGGCTTTTTCCGCGCTGGAGGCGTTGCTTGAAGCAACCCCGGACTATGCACCGGCATTATTTATGACCGCCGTCATCTTCTGCCTGCAAGGCGAAACGGAAAAAGCCCGGGAAGGCTTTGAATCATTGGCGAGGAGTTGTGTTCAACTCACGCCTCTCCTGAACAAGATCGCCCGGCAACTCCATGCGCATTCCAGGAAGGATGAGGCCTTGCTCATCCTCGATGCGGCCATGGAAAACAGGTTGAACGACGAAGAAACCGGGCGTCTGCTCGAGTCTTTCCGGGAAAACCGCGCAGCGGATTCTCCCGGTCTCGGAAAACGTCCTGTTTTGTTATACTGACGAGCACAGGTGATGAGAGAGATCGGAACAGGCCTGAAGGTTATCCCAGCGGACTGCCGCGAAGGCCCGCGGCGATGTTCAGGTTGATGTTGATCAATATATCCAGTTTCTCCGGTGACGGGAAGGCCATGACGTCAAATGTCCGCTTGTCGACGAAAAGGCTCAGCGATAAAAGATCCTTCCGTAATTGCAGGGGCAGCGGATTGTCGTCTTTTGCCAGCTCACCTTGAAGGATCGTCCAGATATCCTGATTAAATTTGAGGGATTCGGATCTTTTCCCGTCGCGGTCATCGGGATCCCAGTTGCCCCGGCACTTTTTCAGTTGCAACGCCGCTTTGGTGAGCGCCATTGCTTCAATTTCACGACCGGACATGACCGACTTCTGGGCTGTTCTGTATGCTTCAAGTTGCGCTGCGGACACGATTTAGTACCTCCTGCTCATAGTCTATAAGTTTCTTTGCATCCTTGAGGGCCTGATAGTATTCGTTCTTCAGCAGGTGCTCACTGATCCGGCCGACGTGCTCGACGGTACTCGGCACGGCGTTGACCAGATCCCTGACAAGGGTCCAGTAGGTGCGATGGTATTCAGCCAGGTTTCCTCCGTCGATGTACATCATCTGAACGGCCAGATATATTTTGCTGCAATAGGTCGTGGCGTCGTCAGGGCGCATGATGTCTTTTTCCCGCAGAACCGGTGCACTGTTCTCGATGATGAATTCCGAGCGTTTGGGACCGTTCCGGACGACCGCGCCGCTGATGATCACTTTTTCATGTGGTTTCAGGTCAATTTTCAGTGCCATAACGGTCATATCTCCACGGCCAGGAAAGAACCCGGCTCGATTCCTGCCGCCGATTCCAGTCTGTTGCTCTTAATCCTGTCGCGGAATGAAAAAAGTCTGTCCAGTGCCGCTGATAATTCCGAATCGGTTGACTCGTCATTCAATTGACTGGCTGAGGGGCTTGACGCGGGTTCTTTATCAAGCGACAGTCTCTGAACTTCTTCTTCGATAATCCGGACCCTTTTAATTAGGTCCGCCCGCTGGTAGGTTGCAATCGGGAAGAACGGGGGATCGCGGACGATATTCAGATCCGATTCCACGTGTTTCTGCAGGTTGTCGACCTGCGCGATGATTCCCGGCAGCGGTCCCGGAGTTGTTTCTGTTTCCCCCGGCATCGAACCGGGGGTGTTTGTCATGCCCGTGGAAAGGGGTTTGTTCGGGGTGACGGCGTTGTCCTCACCGGCAGGGCGGACTGCATTCTGCAGCCCTTCCGCGTATATATGAATGTTATGTATATTCATAATGTTACCCCCTTTGTGAGGTCAGATGGGGGAAGAATTCTCCTCCCCCATCTGAAACCCGGAAGTACGCTTAACCGAACAATCTCAGCACCGACTGGGCGGCCTGGGCCGAGAGGCTTAGAGCCGTCGTGCTCAGGGACTGCCTGGTCTGGAGCATCAGCATGTTGGCGCCCTCCTCGTTGGTGTCGGCCAGGGTCAGCTTGTCCGCGCCTTCGGTCAACGCGTTGATCATGTTCGTCGAGAAGTCCTGACGCACGGTGATGATGCTCAGGTTGCCGGCCAGTTTGGACGAGTTTTGACGCATGGTGGACAAGGCGGTGTCCAGCTTCGTGAGATCGCTGCTAATGGCGGCAACACCACCTGCGGTCCATGTTGCTTGTGTCATGTTCAGACCTGTTGCTGTGGCATCGAAACCATCGACACTCAACGTGGTCCCTTCGAACTGAACGGTCATCGATCTCAGAGTATCTGTGTTAGACAGGAGGTTTTTCCCCTTATAACCGGAATCTTCTGCCAATTCCGTGATCTGCGTGCGCATCGTGTTATACTGATCCTGGAGATTGGAAAGTTCCGTTGTCGCGGCAACCGTGGCTGCCGTGGCCCCTTCACCCGTAATGGTAAAGTTACCAGCCGCAACATCATCTGGCGTGGTTCCGTCAGCGTCAACTTTCGATATGGTGATAACGGCGCCATTCACGGTGGCCGTATACATTGTCAAACCGGCGTTGTCGTTGATGGCGGTTGCCAGAGCGAGCGCATCCATCGCGGCACTGCCGGAACCGGCATAAAACTGGCCGGCAGCCGGGGCTCCGGCGGTTGCCGTTAACGTAACACCATCCAATGCGAAGGTATCTGTGCTGTCAATACCCGTAACGGTTAAGGACACCGTTGTGACGCCCGCGTTCTGGTCCGCGCTCAGGGCCGCCTGGGCGATACCTTTGGCCTGCTCGATCATCGCCGTGATCGCCTTGATCCCTTTGTCGGCGGCGGTAATCGTCTGGATCGCCTGCCCCATGGAGTCCTTCAAACTGTCAATGATCGAAGCACGGGAATTCAATGACTGTGCTGCGAAGAAGGATACGGGATTGTCGATGGCCGTATTGACTTTCTTGCCGGTGGAAAGGCGGTTCTGCGTACGGTTGAGAAGGTTCACGGTATCCTGAAGGCTCAGGAGGTTGCTCCGCATGCCTGCGGTTAAGGAAATATCATTGATAGCCATGTTTGTTTCTCCTTTTCTAGGTTTTTTTTCGGCATTCCTTGCCGAATTTTTATTTACCGATCTGATCGGTGTCTTCGGGCGGCGTCCGACCGGTCTTTTTGAACCATCCTCCTTCCTGACCGTCTGTTTTCGTCTGCCTTTGACAGTCTTATCGGTCAACAGCGAGAACAACTTTAGGCGTTTTCTGACAATGTTATTTGTGCGATGTTTAAAAGGAACGATTCTGCTGTGAGAACGACAGGCTAAGGGACAATCTGCCGGATGTGGCGCATCATGCTGATGACGCGTCTGCCGGGGGGCTGATGGCTTCAGGATGATTTTCTTGCGACAATATAGTTTTTCAACAGGATACCTTCCCTGAATTCAGGGTTGATGGATAATCCCCGATCAATAGCTTCTTCCGCCTCCTGCCAATCCTCTTTTTCGAGATAGGCCCGGGCGATGTTGTAATGGAGATGCTCATCGGCGGCATGGACGACGATGGCTTTCTGGTAATTACCGACGGCCTTTTCGTAATCCCCGTCTTTCCGGCACTGCATGCCGGCTGCGTTGTACAGATCGACCAGATGGTAACGCACTTCTTCGTTTTCACCGATAATTTCCTGAACAGCGGCAAAATCTCCCCGTTCCAGGGCCATGCAGGCTTGCCGGATACATTCCTTGCTGGAAGCGGATATGCCCGATATTTGACCGGTTTTGTCATCGAATTGACGTTGGCTCATGATTTCCCGGACTTCTTCTTCCTTGAGCATAAGAAGCTGGTGCATGAAATCGAGGGTCGTTTCAAAATCATCTTCGCGAAAAGTCACGGGCCCATAGATGTCCCGGAACGTTTTGGATGCCGCAAGCCGGTCCTGAAATTTATTGATATCGTTGGCCAGTTCCTTTTCATCGGAGGCCAGCATCGGCGTCTTTTTCATCCGCTCCAGAACCTGCTTGAACCCTGAGATACAGGAATAGATATTCGATTTCTGGAGGTGGGTCTTGCATTCGTTCAGTTTGAGGTTGATGCTGACCACTTCGTTTCTGTCGATGGATTCGTTCATACGGAGTTTCCTTTATGATAATGTCTCTCTGGGATCCAATTTTTACCCCCTTACCGTTTACCCCTGAAAAGGGATCGTTCCCATCTGGTAATCTGCAATTATCGTGACACGATTGATTGATAAGAAATTTTTCCTCTGCAGAAAAACACCATGCCGACCGAAAACTGGAGGGATACGGAATCCTTGATGCTGAAACCCGACCGGGATGCTGAAAAAATCACTGCGCAAAAGGGATGTCCTTATGAAAGGTCGATCCGGCATTTATATAGAAAGAACTGAATAAAAATAACGGATCCCGGGTCGCGCGACACCTGGGACTGTGTTGCAAGGCCATTCTGAAGCGTCAGCCGAATCATCTCTTCCGGTTGCCATACGGTCGTTATTAGATTCTTCGCTTCGCTCAGAATGACAATGGTCAAGATATTCCGAATGATGACACCGTCTCGTTTGGCCGGAATGACGAAATAAGCGTTTTTTAGACTTTTTAAGGTTGTCCGATTATGATCTAATTCACAATTACAGGTGAAACATCCCCGGCGCCCTAAAGTTTTCTCCTCCCTTTGCCGATAAAAAGATCGAAAAGGTAATTGTTGAAAGGAATCGGTGCATTTATGACCATATCGACATATCAGGTTGACAATGTCATCAAGGCCTATAATAAGCAAAACAGGCCAGGTGCCCGTTCGTTCGCTTCACAGGACGTGAAAAAAGAGGAATCGTCTGTGGATATGGTTTCCCTGTCAACCAATGTGGATAAGAAGGAAGCGTACCAGAAAATTTCTTACAGCCTGTTGGATGTCATTCTGAAAGACAGGCGGTAGTGCTTTATTTCTCCTGTCATGCCGAACAATAGGGGAATGTCCTGTAAAGTTGGTTTTGCGCCCCGGGGATTAGGAGACAAGGATGTTACAACTGGCCGTATCGGAAGATTTCGGTGCATTAAGGAAAAGGATTCTCGTCGTTGACGACGATACCAGTCTGCGACAATTGATTATAGAAGGTCTGTCCACCTTCGATTACGATATCGCGGAGGCAGACAGCGGTACGGAGGCCATTCGCAAAATCGAGGCACAAGCTTACGACCTGGTCATCACGGACATGATGATGCCGGGCATGAGCGGGATGGAACTGCTGACCCGGATTCGGGAAGTCAAACCGGAGACGGCGGTCTTGGTTATCACGGCCTATCCGGCCACCCACCTCGCCGTGACAGCCATGAAAAAGGGTGCCGTCGATTTTCTCGCCAAGCCTTTTGACATTGACACCCTCCTGTTCAAAGTCAGCGTTACCCTTCAGGAAAACGCCATTTCCGAGAGCAGCGTCCAGATCCCGGGTGTCGAACCCATCCAGATTGTCAACAAGAAGGAGGAGCTTTCCCTTAAGAGTTATATTTATGAAAATATCGAAAACGCGGCCGGGGGGAATGAACAGATATTTCAGAAGATCGTGGA
>CAZIPU010000067.1:0-3766 GCA_964541005.1 uncultured Syntrophales bacterium
AAAATCGAACAGACGGAGGAACTGATCGATTCCCGTCTGCAGTGGCGGTATTGGCAAAATATCCGGTACAGTGCGGCGATTCGATCGTTCTTTTACATGCCCCTGTATCTGTTAAAAAAGCGGGGATTGTAAAAAATAAAACGGCAGGGGCTCGTCAGCAGGATGAATCGGGAAAGAAACTACGATGCGGTTGTCGTCGGAGCCGGGCCTAATGGTCTGGCCGCCGCCATCAACCTGAGCCGCCGCTTTAAATCGGTCCTGCTCGTCGAGGCGGGGAAAACCATCGGCGGTGGTGTCCGCTCGGCGGAACTGACATTGCCCGGATTCACACACGACGTCTGCTCCACAATCCAGCCCCTGGCCCTGGCTTCCCCTTTTTTCCGTCAGATTGAACTTAAACGCTTCGGACTGCACTGGATCCAGCCCGAAATTCCCCTGGCCCACCCCTTCGACGACGGATCGGCCCTGTTTCTGCACCGGAACCTGTCCTTAACCGCCGACGGACTGGAAACAGACGGCAAAGCTTACGCCCGGCTGATGGCTCCCTTTGTCGAGAACCATGAACAGCTCCTTTCGGAGATTCTAAAACCCCTTCATGTTCCAGAAAACCCCTTCTTCATGGCCCGTTTCGCCCGTCACGGCCTGCGTTCCCTGAAAAACCTCGCCGAGGGAAATTTCCGGAATGACAAGACAAAGGCGCTTTTCGCCGGACTGGCTGCCCATGCCATGATTCCCCTGGATAAACCGGCGACGGCAGCATTCGGGATGGTCCTGGCCATTCTGGCCCATTCCGTCGGCTGGCCGCTGGTCCGGGGCGGATCGCAGAAACTGGCAGACGCCCTGGCAGATTGTTTACGGAATCAGGGAGGAGAAATCGTTACGGAAAGACGGATTCGTTCGATGGACGACCTGCCGCCGGCACACTTTTATTTTTTCGACATCACTCCCCGCCAGCTTCTGGATATTGAAGGGCTCGAACTTTCGGCAGGCTACCGGAAGAGGCTGGGGCGGTTCCGGTACGGACCGGGGGTCTGCAAGATGGATTGGGCCCTGAAAGAGCCCATTCCCTGGAAAGCCCCGGTATGCAGAAAGGCCGGCGCCGTCCATCTCGGAAATTCCATGGCGGAGATCGAAGCCGCGATCCGCGACGTCAGCATAGGGAGGATGCCGTCCGCTCCCTACGTTGTCCTTTCCCAGCAGAGCCTTTTCGACGCAACGCGGGCGCCGGAGGGCAGGCATACGGCATGGGCCTACTGCCATGTTCCCCATGGCTCCGATCAGGACGTTTCCGATCTCATCGAAAAGCGGATCGAGCAGTTCGCACCGGGTTTCCGGGAAGTGATCATGGCAAGGAGTTGCCTGACGGCGGCGGCCATGGAACTGTACAACGCGAACTACGTGGGGGGAGACATCAACGGCGGCGTGCAGGATCTCTTCCAGCTTTACACCCGTCCGGTCGCCTCTTTCAACCCCTACCGGACGTCGGTGAAGAACGTTTTCATCTGTTCCTCATCGACACCTCCCGGTGGAGGCGTTCACGGGCTTTGCGGCTATAACGCATCGAGGCATCTTTCCCGATCCTAAATCCCGTCCTTGTCTGAACGGGCCATGTATAACAAAAATTTCCGGTCTGTGTTTTTATGCAAAAGAAGAAAGGAAGCGACGGCTGTCTTCAACAAATATCCCCCCCTCAAAGGAGCCTCCTCACTCCTTGACCGGCGCCACTTGAAGAAACGGAAGCATGGTCCTTTCGAGTTCCACTCTTTGGTTTTCGAACATGTCCTGATCCTTCGCAGTCTCCATTTTGATCACCCCTCCGAAAGAGATGACGACCTTCGAGAATGGTTTGGGAAGGAAGAACTTATCCCAGCTTTTGAAATACCAGGCCCTGTCGGCATGCGTATAAAAAGGAACGATTACGGCATCCGAAGCGAGGGCCAGCTGAATGACACCGTCTTTCACCTTTCCGGCAGGCCCTCTTGGGCCATCAACAATGTGCGCGGCCAGGCAGGATTGTTTGAGATGCTCTATCATACCTCTCAGAGCCTCTTTGCCTCCTCTCGATGAAGAACCGCGTACTACCTGCCAGCCGCTTCTCTGAGCGACCCCGGCTACGATTTCCCCGTCGCGGCTCCGGCTGATCATAAGAGAGGGATTGAAGCTCCCGTACTTTCGAAACGGCCGGATCGCCGCAAAAAACTGCTGATGCCAGACACATAAGAGAACTTTCCCCCCATTGTTCAAGTGAAGCAACCACTCATCTTCATTTTCCAACTTGATTCGGTATGTCAAGCTATACAAATTTACAACCCAATAAAGAAGAAAATGAAACAACGTCGTTTTTACGATCTTATCGAATTTAAGAAGCATCTGCCTGATTCCCGTCCGATCAAGGTGACGCAAAAAAAGCCCATTCCTCAATCATGAGAGATGGGCTTTCCATCAAGGTCACAAAAATTTGGATTTCGATCCTTTCAATCACCGGAGATGTCCGTAATTGAGGGATTGTGATTCATCAGGATGAAAAAGATTCATCCTCGCTCCCACTATCCTGATCTACGTCCTTAATCCCGGATTCCTTTGCTTCCAGGCGTCTGGCAAGCTTTTCCTTTTTTTTCTGGAGCCTGGCGTTCTCCTTCTGCCGTTTTTCAAAGGTATATTTTGATTTTACCATCATTCACCGTGTCTAATCGTTTTCAATCGGTTAACGACCCTATCAAAAAAGAGAGGCACTTCCACATCATAAAAACGATGAGAATTACCTCTCTTTTTTTGTGGTCCTATATAACCTTTACGTTCTCTGCCGCCGGGCCTTTCTTGCCCTGAACAACGTCGAAACTGACCCGCTGGCCCTCAGCCAATGTCTTAAAGCCGCCGGCCTGAATTGCACTGAAATGAACGAATAAATCTCCGCCGTTGTCCTTCTCAATGAAGCCGAAACCCTTCTGCTCATTGAACCACTTCACTTTTCCTTCTTCCATCTTGTCGCATCCTCCTTTCATAAATTTTTAAGCCGGATGCAGAAGATGAAATTAAAAAAGCCACCAAGACTTTCAAAAAGCTTGGCAGCTCGCCTTCGCACTTCAAAATATCCTTATCCAACTTGCTCTGTTCCTCGCCTGTTTGAATCCAGGCAGGTACAAATGTGTTTACCTTTTACATGCCATTGTTTGCAAAGTCAAGCATTATCATATGCCACTACTGTTCCAACGTTGCATTTCTAAGATAGCGTAACTTAATGAAATACAATTATTTATGCCGTAAAATGTCAATTATCGATTTAAAAATATTTTTTCGATATACAGTTCCGAAGATGTGTCGATCAGTAAAATGGCAAGTTCTTCAAGATAAAAAGTTTTTCCTGCTGGGACCCGTTCCCTATGCATGGCATTTGCCCAGCTCACTTACCGGGAGAGCCTGCGGGATATCGAAGCCTGCCTGAGGGCAAACCAATCCAAACTTTATCATTTGGGCGTTCGGGAAAAGGTTTCGCGGAACACTTTGGCCCATGCCAATCAAAACAGGGATTGGCGAATTTATACCGATTTTGTCCAAATCCTCATCAGGAAAGCCAGAAAACTATACGCCGAAAATTCTTTCGGCATCGAACTGGATCAAGCAACGTCTCTACACTATTTTAGTCGGTCCTGAGCGTGACCTTGGGACCGCCGTGATTGTGGATGATGATGAAAATCAGCGCATCATGGCTTCCGAACTGCTGCAAAGAATAAATTCCCATGTTTGGGCCGTTGCCAGCGGTGAAGAA
>CAZIPU010000067.1:3866-10129 GCA_964541005.1 uncultured Syntrophales bacterium
CGTAGACGCCGATGAGATTGCCCACGTCTTTTGTCGCGATGTAATCCGAAACCCCTTTCATATAGATGGCTTCCGGAGCCTGGAAGCTCTTCGGGAATTCCTCGGTGATGCGTCCGAAGCATGAAGCCGCTTTTACCCGGTCCGGTTTGTTGAAATAGGCCTTTCCCATGCCGAGGAGCAGGGAGGGGATCAACTCCTGAGGCCAGAAGAAGCCGAGGGTCCGGTAGTGTTCCGCCCCTTTTTCGTCGAGAATCAGCAGGGACGGCGTCCATTTGATGCGATACTCGACCGCCAGCTCGTGATCCTCGGCGGGAATCCGGAGCGGAATGAGATTTGTATTGACGAACTCGATGACTGCAGGTTCTGGGTACGCGACCGCGTCCATCCTTTTGCAGCCTATTCAGTTGGGGTTGAAGAAATCGAGAAAGACCAGTTTCGCCTCTTTTTTTGCCTTTTCCAACCCATCCTCAAATGACGTGATCCAGTGAATTGACATGTCCAAACCTCCTTTCAGGGCAAATGAATGTTTCGGGTTTCTCAGACAGCGTTGATCACCTTTGACCCTTAAACTATTGGATCTTGATCCATCCCGGCGAACCCTCCCTCTTGGGTTTGGTAATGGGTTCAACCGGCTTGACGGTGATGTTCGTCCAACTTGATATGGTTGACCCCGGGCAATCGTACCATACGTGTATTTTCCATAAGCCTCCTGTTGCCAGCGTTGCCTCTCCCGACGTGATTTTGACCGGCGTGACCCCGTCATCCCCTGTCGCATCGATTGTATTTTGATCCCGCAGGGTGACAGGCTGAGGCACCCATGTGCTTGAATTTCCTAGCTTGGTATCGGCCAGGAATTCGTACTTTACGGTCCAGGCGGGGTCATGCAGGATGCGAAACGAAATTTGGGCGGGTATACCGTAAAAATACTGATTGTTCATGGGGAGCATGATTTTGGGAGGGTCCGTGGGCAGCGTTTTTTCTGGCGCCGCCGATTTCGCTTTCAACTGCTCGATATCCGTTCCAATTTGAACTTTTTTGTCCGGGGGTATGGCGTTCCACGAGAGGGGATACCGGGTGTCCGGGCCGAGCGACATGAACAACGCCATGTCCTGTGCCTTTTGATCGAAAGGTTCGTGGGTACAGGTCCCGCCATCGGTCAGCCATGGATTTTGAGAGCAGTGAGAGATCATGCGTGCCGAGCGTCTCGGCTTATTGGGACTGTTCACTTCAACATTTTCCTCGGCAACGGGGGCTTTCCAGCGGGCGTCGATGTAATAATTTTCCGTCGTCGTCGCGGAACCGCCTTCAGCTCGGCATATCCCCCGAAGCTTAAAGAGCAGATCGTGCTCGTTTATGATCACATAAGACAGCAACTCCGGCGGGCTGCATACCGCGGTATCGGCCAGGCAGACATTCGGCCAGGCAAGCAGGATCATGCCTAAAAGGGCCGGAACAGTCGTCCATCGTTTCATGATAACCTCCTTGAAAATATGAAGATGCAACGTGCCCGCGAGACGGCCGATTACCGCCAGACCGGTTTTCTCCCGCAGGGGTGCGAAAAAGCAAATGGATTATATCAAAATTTATCAGGAATGACGTTTTATTTTCTGCAGAGGCAGGTAGCGGATCCTTTTCAAGCAGATATCCATGTCTAATGCCGATTTTTCAGGGATCACGTGCCTATAAGATTGGCGGCGGGTCACAACCGAACATCCGTCTTCTTGTTGACTTGAAGAAAGTCCGGGAATATAACCATCGATACATGCTTTTTTGATGAATAAACCTTATCCGGCGGATTTTTCATGCAAACCCGGGCGACGACAAGGATCGAATTCAATAGCGAGTTTCAAAGGGCCCTCGACCTGATGGAGGGAACCAGCCGGCATCTGTTCATCACCGGCCGGGCCGGAACGGGTAAGTCCACCCTGCTCAATCACTTCCGGCGGCATACGGGAAAGCGGGTGGCGATCCTGGCCCCGACGGGGGTGGCGGCGGTCAACGTCGGGGGCCAGACGATCCATTCCTTCTGTGGTTTCAAACCCGATGTGACGCTGCAATCCATCCGGCGAAAACGTAAGAAAGACGGAAACAGCATCTACAAAAAGTTTGACACGATTATCATCGATGAGGTGTCCATGGTCCGGGCTGACCTGCTGGATTGCGTGGACCGTTTCCTTCGCCTGAACGGACCCGACGAACATGAGCCGTTCGGGGGCATCCAGATGGTCTTCATCGGCGACCTCTACCAGTTGCCGCCGGTGCTGGGAGGAAAGGAAAAAGACGTCTTCCGCCTGTGTTACCGGACGCCCTACTTCTTCAGCGCCGCCGTCTTCGGCGAACTGGACCTGACTTTCGTGGAACTGGAGAAGGTCTATCGCCAGCATGACGAGGAATTCATCCATCTTCTGAACGCCATCCGCAACCGGAGCGTCACCGATGAGGATCTACGCCTTCTGAACCGTCGTGTCGATTCCGGATTCACATCGTCCCCCGACGATTTCTACATCTGCATGACCAGCACGAACGACCTGGCGGACCGGATCAACGAGGAGCACCTGGCGCAGTTGCCGGGGAAACTCCGGACGGTGCAGGGATATATTGACGGCAACTTCGGCAGGGAGTACCTGCCGACGGCAGAGGAACTGCGCTTTAAGACCGGTGCCCAGATCATGCTGCTCAACAACGACACCTATGGGCGCTGGATCAACGGTACGATCGGGCGGGTTACGGGAATAACAAAGGACGACGAAGGCGAGGAACTCATCTGCGCGGAGCTGGAGGACGGCGAAGAGGTGGAGATCTCTCCCAACACCTGGCAGATCTTCCGGTTCGTGGTCAAGGACGGACAACTGGCCTCGGAAACGATCGGTTCCTTTACCCAGTACCCTTTCCGGCTGGCCTTCGCCATTACAATCCACAAAAGTCAGGGAAAAACCTTCGACAAGGTCATTATCGACGTCGGCCGCGGGACCTTCGCCCCGGGACAGATGTACGTGGCCCTTTCCCGTTGCACGTCCCTCGGGGGAATCGTTCTGCGCCGGCCCATCCAGAAGCGGCACATCATGGTGGACTGGCAGGTGATGAAGTTTCTTACGGGCTGCCAGTACCGCCTGGCGGAGAAGAAGCTCTCCCGGGAGGATAAGATACAACTGCTGGAGCGTGCTATCCGTGACGAACGGGATATCGATATCGTCTATCTCAAGGCAAAAGACGAAAAAACGAAACGAACAATCCTTCCGGTTGCAGTGCGGGAAATGGAATACAGCGGCCATCCCTTCCTGGGGCTCGATGCCTATTGCCGGCTCCGGGGGGAACGGCGCGTCTTCAACGTGGACCGGATTCTGGATATCTGCGACATTTTTTAACAGGCCTTATAAACCCTGTGTTGCCACCCCGCACATGATCCGGGGGCCAGTTTTCGTACGCAATGCCCTGCAAACGGATGCCGGAGCGGAGTCCGGCCTGATAAAAAAGTTGGGGCTGACGGATGATATTTGGACTTTCCAATCGAAATTGAGGAGATGAACATGAAACAGGCAAGAAATCAGCGATGGGGGGGCTTCATTGTTTTGTTGGCCGGCTTTTTTCTCCTGCTTCCGGCGGCGGTGACGGCAGCGGAGGTCAGCACGTCCGGGTTAAATCAGCAGGTTGCCGTGGAGGTGACGGCCTACAACGAGGATCTGGGACTGATCAAGGATCAGAGGCGCCTCTTGCTGACGAAAGGGACAACGGAGTTACGCTTCATGGACGTGGCCGCAAAAATCAACCCGGCGACGGTGCACATGCAGTCCCTGACGGCCCCCAAAGCGCTTTCGGTTCTCGAGCAGAATTACGAATACGACCTGCTGAGTCCCAACCGCCTGTTGGACAAGTATGTGGGCAAGGACGTCAAACTCTATTCGAAGAATCCCTACACGGAACGGGAGGAAATCGTCACCGCCCGGGTCCTCTCCAACAACGACAACAATCCCGTCTTTCAGATCGGCAATGAAGTCACCTTCGGCTATCCCGGCCGGATCATTTTCCCCCAGGTGCCGGACAACCTCATCGCCCAGCCGACCCTGGTGTGGCTCCTGAGAAACGAGTCGCCAAAAAACCAGGACATCGAAGTGGCCTATCTGACCGGCGGCATCGGCTGGCGGGCCGACTATGTCCTGGTTTTGGATGCGCAGGACCGGTTGGGCGGCCTTTCCGGATGGGTGACGCTCAACAATCAGAGCGGCGCCGCCTATCCCAACGCCAGGCTGAAGCTTGTGGCCGGGGATGTGAACCGGGTTCGGGAAGAACTCTCCGGAAGACGGGATGTCGTGTACAAAACGCAGATGATGGAGGAAGCGGCCCCCCAGTTCCGGGAGCAGGCCTTTTTTGAATACCACATCTATACACTGGAACGTCCGACGACCCTGAAGGACAATTCCACCAAGCAGATCAGCCTGCTGAATGCTCCTGAAGTGAGAGTCAAAAAGGAATACCGACTCTACGGCGAGGACTATTATTACCGCAGCCGCTACGGTGAAGCGGAACAGAAGAAAAAAATCAGCGTATTCATCGAATTTGATAATACAAAAGGAAACGGCATGGGAATGCCCCTTCCCAAAGGTATCGTCCGGGTTTATAAACATGACGCGGACAAGAGCCTCCAGTTTACGGGCGAGGATACCATCGACCACACCCCGAAAGACGAGAAAGTGAAGATCAAACTCGGCGAGGCCTTCGATGTCACGGCAACCCGAAAGCAGGCGGATTGGAAGAAGATTGCCGCCGACACCTACGAGGCCGCCTTTGAAATCGTCCTGCGTAACCACAAGACGGAAGACATCACCGTCCGGATTATCGAGCCCGTGCCCGGCGACTGGCAGGTGCAAAGCGCCTCCCACAAGGCGATGAAAGCGAGTTCGTCCCAACTGGAGATGAACGTCCCGGTTCAGAAGGACGGGGAAGCGGTTGTGACCTACCGGGTCCACATGCGGTTTTAGGGCCGGGATTCCATCGGTGCCGATTGGCTGGGCGTTTCCATTGCAACCATTTGTGAGGTTATGGCATGGATGCTTACGACAAAGGTCTGATGACCATCCTGGTGTGTTGTGTCATTTTTGGCCTGATATCGATTCCTTTGATTATGCGGAAAATACCTCGCAATCCGGTGTATGGGTATCGCACCCGGGCGACGCTCAGTGATGACAAGGTCTGGTACGAGGCAAACGCCTATTTTGCCAGGAAATTTTTGGCCGCAAGTGTCCTTTCGGCCTGTATCGCGGTCGTTCTTCACGGTTGGCGAAGTCTGTCACCCGATACGTATATGAAAGTGATCATCCTGTCGCTGGTTGTGCTGGTTTTATTCGCATGGCTGCTCACGGTTCGGTTCGTGCATGAAATGAAGTGCAGAGGCAAGGTGACAGACGGACACCTTTAAGTTTTGCAAACATTTCTTCACGATGTCCGGAAAACGGAAGGGTCGAAAGTACATTGCTCTGGTTGGTTTGGGAAATGGAAATGAAAGAAAGGAGGAACAAATGGGAGAAATGCAGGAGAAAAGAGGCTGGAGCCCGTATTTTGCGGGAGCCCTGACGGGGCTCCTCATTGTGTTTTCCGTCTGGTTTACCGGGAAATACGTCGGCGCATCCACCACATTTGTGCGGTCGGCCGGGTTTATCGAACAGGTCTTCGATGCGGAACGTGTGGCGCAAATGCCTTACTTCATGAAGGAAACGCCAAAAATCGACTGGCAGTTCATGTTCGTCATCGGGATCTTCTTCGGAGCCCTCATTGCGTCCACCACCTCGAAAACCTTCAAGTTGCAGGCGGTGCCGCCCATGTGGGAACGGCGGTTCGGACCGGGCCGCGCCAAGCGGGCCTTGGCCGCTTTCGTGGGCGGCGCCGTCGCCATGTACGGCGCCCGCCTGGCGGACGGGTGACCGAGCGGTCATGGACTGAGCGGGTCGCTTCAGTTAGCCGTCAGCGGGTATATCGCGTTAATCTGTTTCTTCATTGGTGGGGTCATTGTCGCCATGTCTCTTTACAGGGGAGGTGAGAAATCATGAATGAGCTCATTTACGGTCTGGTGACGGGCGTCATTTTCGGATTTCTCCTCCAGCAGGCGAGGGTGATCCGGTACGACAAGCAAATCGGGGCCTTGCGCCTCATGGACATGACGATCGTGAAATTCATGCTGAGCACGGTTCTGGTCGCCATGGTCGGCGTTTATCTTTTATATGACCTGGGCATGGTCAAGCTGTCCATCAAGCCGACTATTCTGGGAGGAA
>CAZIPU010000068.1:0-10028 GCA_964541005.1 uncultured Syntrophales bacterium
AGACTTCCTTCTTTTTCGTAACCTCTTTTTTAATCGAGTTAACCGTGTCCATCAGGACGGGAAAGACGTTTTCCCGGAAATCGCCGGCAACGGCAACATACATGACATCATCGCCGATGTCCAGTTTCCCCTCTTTGATTTCTACCAGGACTTCGATGATACCCGGGCGGGCTTTCATTTCCGTGACGATCTCGGCCAGGCGCTGATGGTCGACGGCGACGGTCAATTCGTGGACGGGTCGGCCATCCCGTGAGGTCGCCCGGGCCACGCCGTTATGACAGAGAATCATTCCGACCTTGTGGTAATCGGGCCTTTCCTTGATTTTCTGAATCATTTCTGTTAGTGCCATGAAAGCCTCCTTGACGCATTTTGCGTTGCATCCTATCCTATTTGCCGGCGGTGAGCAACCCATTTGATGGTGGTGTGTCCGGGATGCTTCTGTGGCGGTTGCAGGGTGGTTTTTTTAATCGGAAGGGATTCCCATGACCAAAAGATCAGGATCAAGACAGTTGCAGAAAATCGGAGAAATCCTGGAACGGGTCCTGAAAAAAAACGGTATCCGGATTCCCGCAGAGGACGGTCGGCTGCGGGAAATCTGGAACAGAACCGTCGGACCGATGATTGCCGCCCAGACCTGCCCCGACCGGGTCAGGAGAGAAACCCTTTTTGTGAAGGTGTCCACGTCGGTCTGGATGCATCAGCTTCAGTTCCTCAAGGAGGATATTCTGGAAAGATTAAAGACGCAATGGGGGGAAGAACCGATTGAACGGCTTCATTTTAATGTCGGTCACATCGGCACTCCGGTTGTGACCAAAACGGAAGAAGCGTTCTTTCACCCGACTGCCCGCCTGCTAAAAAAACGGGATAAGGCGATGATTGAGGAAAGCCTGGATTTGGTCAGGGATCCGGAGTTGCAGAGCATTCTCAGACGGGTGATGATCAAGGAGTTGAGCCGCCGCCGGTATCTGGAGCATCACAGGAAGATACCCTGAAAAAAACGCCGTTCCGGGAGAAACACGGTTCCTGAAAACGGAAGCCCCTTCGGTTAAGAAAGGGGCTTCGGAATGCATCGTTTTCTGTCATGGGAACCCGGTGCGGATAATGTCTTCAATATTTTCGCCGCCGGCTGTGGTCAAGTGTCAATAACGGAATACCGCGGCCATGGCCGTCCCTTCGGGGATATTTCCCGGCGGGAGAGTATAAACGCCGCCGCCGTTTACGTATGTCTGGATTGCCGCAAGATCGAAGAGATCTTCTCCTCCCGTGACGGGTTCGTCGTGAAAAACCACCTGGTCCGTGTCGTTTTTGAAATTGCCCCAGAGTTGCTTTCCCAGAGGAACGAAAATAACGCCGATGCGGCCATGATGAGCGGCTACCAGGATGTCTTCGACGCTGGACGACGTCAGTCCGGTTCCCTGAGACCGCCGGTAAAGATCGACCGCTTCTTCGATTTCCTGATCGTAACGGGTGTTCACAACAGACCAGGCTTCCCTGTGAAGCTGTTCCAGGGGCATGCTTTTGGGGTTCCCGGTAATAGCTTCATCGAACAGGTCCATGTAGGTATTGGCTTCCCGGTAGATCGGGAAGAGATAATCCACGCCGGCCAGGACCAGGGGAATGCGCTCGTCCTTCAAGGTTTCTTTCACGATCCGGTCGACTTGACGAAAGTAACGGAGCAGGTTGTCTTTGGTGTCCTCGATTTCCGCTCCGTGACCCGACATCATGGAGCCGCCCCCTGTCCCGCCGGAACGGAACCGGACCTGTTTTTCCGGTTCGTCGACCTGAAGGGCGTCGTTAAGCCCCCTGGGTAGTCCCTCCAGGGGAACTTCCCGGATGCTCAGGCGGTTCCCTTCGTATAGTTTTACTTCGTTCTGACTCAAGGTGAGGAGATAAAAGCGTTCATCCCGGGAGAGAACCGGTAGAAGCGGTTTGAGATGGAACCGGTCGGTCACGACGACGAGATCCGGAGTATTCACCGGCAGGTTGTAGTGCAAAAAAAGGTCCGATGACAGAAAAAAGGCCAGGCTGTCCCGTTGCTGACGCCAGAACAAAACATTGTTGACCAGACCGTGGGCCTTCTCCAGAAAATTTCTGGCATCCTGGATACGCATGCCGGACGCGACAAGCCTTTCCTCCGCTTCCCTGATGAGATTTTTAAAACGGATTTGATTTTGCTGGCTTTCCACCCCAGATCGGTGGGTGGGCATGTAAATGGAGATACAGAGGTCTTTACGCTTTTGCACCAGTGCCTTCAGGTCGTCTTTGGACAGTGTTTCCATAAGCTGCTTACCTCCTGTGGAAAGAAGTTTTGTCGGAGTTCTTATACATGTAAAATATATACATCCCTCCGCGATAAATCTACCTTTGCAAAGATCATGTCTCTATGGTGAAAGGATAACGAAAATGACCGGACAAAGCAAACCCTTTATAAAGCGCAGGATGACGAATCTTACGGAGCACCGGCCGGCAGCGTGTTGACGACGGATTTACGGGGATTTGTCGCAACCATATTGTGCTTTCATGTCGGGTGGATTTGTGGTAGAAGCTGGCCCCTGAAACAGGCGGATACAAAAGGGATTTGACATAATGCACCAGGAAAACGGGATTGTCGCAAAGCTTTGGGCAGATGTGCCGGATAAAGACTGGCACGACTGGCGCTGGCAGTTCGCCCATCGCCTGAGGTGTCCGGAGCTCTTGCCGGAGGCGTTCTTTGAAACGCCGGAGGAGAAGGTAAAAATCCTTGAAGTATCGAAGCGGTATCCGTTCCTCGTCACCCCTTATTACCTCCGCTTGATGGAGGCGTCTGCCGGCGATCCCATCCGTAGCCAGTGTATCCCGGATCGTCGGGAACTCGAAAGTGCTCCCGGATGTGAACCCGATCCGCTGGGAGAAGAAAAGTCCATGCCCGTTCCGGGGCTGATTCATCGTTACCCCGACCGTTGTCTTGTCCTGGTTCACCAGCTTTGCGCAGTCCATTGCCGTCACTGCAACCGGAAGCGCTTCTGGAGGTCCGGGGCTGATCCCGGAGGGGAAGAGCACTTCGGACGGATGATCGATTATATCCGCGCAAACAGGCAGATCCGGGAAGTGATTTTTTCCGGCGGGGATCCCCTTGTCCTGAGTGACCGGAAACTCGACGCCATGCTCGGCGCCTTCCGGAAGATATCCCACGTCGATGTTCTCCGCATCGGGAGCCGGATGCCCGTGGTGCTGCCCATGAGAATAACCGGATCGTTATGCCGCGTGCTGGCACGTCACCGTCCCCTGTGGCTCAATACCCAGTTCAACCATGTCAGGGAGATTACCAACGAGGCATCCCGGGCCTGCGAGATGCTTCTGCAGGCAGGAATTCCCGTTTCCAATCAGTCGGTCCTCCTGCGGGGTGTGAACGACTCCTTCGAAACCATGCGGGATCTCCTCTACGGACTCCAGCGTATATCCGTCCGTCCCTATTATCTTTTCCAATGCGAACCGGTGGCCGGAGCCGGCCATTTCCGGGTGAAAGCGGATACAGGCAAGACCATGATGGAGCGGATCTGGCGGGAATGCTCGGGTCTTTGCCAGCCAAGCTACGTGATCGACACGATCGCCGGCCGGGGTAAAATCCCCCTGTCCCGACATTCTTCCTTGTCATGCGATGAGCTTGCATGTTATGGGGACTTTTCGTAAGTCGATCAATCATCAAATAAAATAAGAACTTAAGAATAGAACGGTAAAGGAGAATCAGGATGTATAATGCAAGTGATTTGAGAAAGGGGTTGCGGCTGAAGATCGAGGGAGATCCGTATATCGTCACGGAGTTTAATTTCGTCAAACCGGGCAAGGGGCAGGCCCTTTACCGGTGCAAACTGAAGAACATGATCAACGGTTCCCAGTTCGAACGGACGTTCCGCTCCGTGGACAGCTTCGACGAGGCGGATCTGCAGGAAAAGAAGATGCAGTATCTCTACATGGAAGAGGGAAAGTACTGTTTCATGGACAACAACACCTACGAGCAGGTTTTTCTGACGGCCGACCAGGTCGGGGATGCGTCCAACTTCCTTCTGGAGAACCTGGAAGTGGAGATCCTGTTCTTTGAAGACAGACCCCTGGGTATCAGCATTCCCAATTTCGTGGACCTGGTGATCACCGAAGCGGAGCCCTGGGCCAAGGGCGACTCGGTTACGGGAAACAACAAACCCGTCGTTCTGGAAACGGGTTACCGGATCATGGTTCCGGCCTTTGTCGATGAAGGGGACAAAATCCGCGTCGATACCCGGACCGGCGAGTATCTCACCCGGGTGAAAGAGTGACGTGACCGAAGCAATCTGGCAGCTTGAAGGGAAAAAGGGGGCTCTCCGGACGCGGCAGGCCATCATGGAGGCGGTCCGCCGCTTCTTTATCGAACGGGATTATCTCGAAGTTGAAACCCCCAACCGGATTCCCGCGCCGGCTCCGGAAACCCACATCGATTCCTTTGCCAGCGGGGACTGGTTTCTCCATCCTTCGCCGGAAGTATGCATGAAACGCCTCCTGGCGGCGGGATATGAAAGGGTCTTTCAGATCTGCAAATGTTACCGCGAGGGGGAAAGGGGGGCAAGGCATCTCCCGGAGTTCACCCTTCTGGAATGGTACCGGGCGGGGGCCGATTATAGCGATCTCATGCGGGATTGCGAATCACTCATCTCCTGGGCGGCCGGGCTGTCGGGGGCGGGTAGGCAGATCACGTATCAGGGGACGCTTCTGGATCTGGAGGCGCCGTGGGAGAGGGTAACGGTTGACGAGGCCTTCCGGCGTTACGCGGCCATGCCGGTCGGGGATGCGCTGGACGCCGACCGCTACGAAGAGATCCTCGTGGATCAGGTGGAACCCCGCCTGGGATTCAATAAGCCGGCCTTTCTCTGCGATTACCCGCTGCCCCTGGCGTCCCTCGCGAAGAAAAAAAAGGCCGATCCCCCGGTGGCGGAGCGCTTTGAACTCTACCTGTGCGGCATGGAACTGGCGAACGGTTTTTCGGAACTGACGGATCCGGCAGAACAGCGTCGCCGTTTCGAGGTGTCCATGGACGAGAGACGGCGGATCGGCAAAGCCGTTTCACCCATGCCGGAACCTTTTCTTTCGGATCTGGCCCGCATGCCGGAAGCGGCGGGGATTGCCCTGGGGCTGGACCGGCTGGTCATGGTGCTGACCGATTCGGCGACGATCGATCGCGTGGTCGCATTTACACCGGAAATGTTATAGAAGAACCTCGGTAGGAAAAACGAACGGAGGAGATGGGACGCAACCGGTCAACCCGTCGCCCTGTTCATAAATGACACGAAGGGAGGCCGTCCCGTGGCATCCGATTTCTGGAGGCGCTTTGTCAGGAATAATATGGCGATGGCAGGGGGGATTGTTGTCCTGGTCCTCTTTGCGGTCTCCCTCCTTGCGCCCTGGCTGTCTCCGTATGATCCGACGGCCATTGACCTCCGGAACGTCCTGGCGCCGCCGTCGGGCGATCACTGGTTCGGCACGGATCAGCTCGGCCGGGATGTCCTGAGCCGGATGATCTGGGGCGCGGGTATTTCCCTGAAAGTCGGATTCGTCGCCACGGGGATTGCGGTCCTGATCGGCACCATCCTGGGTGCCGTGGCGGGGTATTACGGCCGCTGGGTGGATACGGTCATCATGCGGTTTGTCGATATCATGCTGTGTTTCCCCACCTTTTTCCTGATTCTGGCCGTCATCGCCATCCTGGAGCCGTCCATCTGGAACATCATGATCATCATCGGTGCCACGGGGTGGATGGGGATCACCCGCCTGGTGCGGGCCGATTTCATTTCCCTGCGGGAACGGGATTTTGTGCTTGCGGCGCGGGCTATCGGTGCCGGCGATCTGAGGATCATCTTTATCCACATCCTGCCCAACGCCATGGCATCGGTCCTGGTGGCCGCGACCCTGGGTGTCGCCGGGGCCATCCTGACCGAGTCGGCCCTCAGTTTCTTGGGCATCGGCGTCCAGCCCCCCACGCCCAGCTGGGGCAACATCCTGACGGCCGGAAAGGACAACATCGATATCGCCTGGTGGCTGTCCCTTTATCCGGGCCTGGCCATCCTGATCACGGTTTTGGGATACAATCTCCTGGGCGAGGGAATCCGCGATTCCTTCGATCCACGCTTAAGATGAGGACGATGCCGGGTTGCCCATTTCTTTCAGGCCGGAGGCGCAGATCATGACGGCCGCGAGAATGGCCAGGACCGAGAAGGCCATGAGAATCCGCATTCCCCAGAGCTGTCCCCGCAGGTCCTCCTGATGGCCGGGTTCAAGAACGGATAGAGCCGGATTTGCCGGATTATAGTAAACCCGGAGAGGAGCCGTCTTTTTATGCCTCTGAACGATGGCCTCCGCATCCGCACGGTTGCCGGTTCCCCGGTATCCGAAGAAGAGGCGCTCCCCTGTATAGACGCGGCCTTCCACGGTGTAATCGTAACGGAGGGCCACTTCATAGGTCTTTGATTTATTCTTCCCCTCTGTCGCCTCCGCTTCACGGGTGAAGGCATAGGACAGTTTCCCTTCCGACACCGGCCATTGACGGCTCAGGCCGGCCCGGAGATAAGTCTGATGGAAGTTGGCTGTTCTCCAGAGTTGATAGGAGAAAATGGACAGCAGGAACAGAATGCCGATGGCTACGAACCCGAGAATGATTCGTTTCCGCCTCCAGGCGGCGCGGTTGGCTTCCTCTTCGGAAAGTGGATAACCGCACAAAAAGCGGTGTTCCGAGCGGATGACCACCAGTTTGTTCTCGCTCCCCGGCGAGCGGCGGACATCGACGGTGGACTGCCCGGCTTGAGGGATTCCCCGCCACGGGAGAATCAGCTTGACAGCTTCGCCCTGCCCGGGGGAAGCAGAATCGTTCGGAGGAAAGAGTTCCACAACGATCCCTTCGGACGATTTGATGCCGGAGTAGACCATCTTCCTCTTTTCTCCGACCGATGTGCCGAGAATAAGGGATGCCTGGCGCAGGCATCCTGAGTGAACGGCCAGAATATAACGGGTTGTAAAAATGAGGGCGCAGGTCAGCCCCCCCGTCACGACAAGGATCACGGCCGTTCCCAACCGTCCCAGCGCCTGGTTGGCAATGCCATGCCAGGTCAGGATCGTCGCCGTTACAAAAACGGCAAGGGCGGCGAGGACGATCACCATGGCCAAAAGGACGGCGAGACGGGATTCCTTTCTCAAATCCGGATGGATATCGGTATTCATTCAGATCGGACCTTTTCCAGTGAGGATGATACCGTTTCTCATTCCGGCTTCTTTTCGATCGGCCATTCGTTGCGTTCCTTCAAGACGTTCCGGTACACTTCCAGGGCTTCGTTGACGGCGGGCATGCCCGCATAGGGAGCCATCTGGAAGAACACCTCCGTCAATTTTTCCGGATCGCAGCCGACGTTCAGCGCGGCGTTCACGTGGAGTCTCAGTTCGTCCGTCGCCCGGATGGCGCCCAGAACGGCGCAGGCCACCATCTGCCGTTCCGGCAGGGTCAGGACGGTCCGGGAATAGAGGCCGCCGGTGATGAATTTGGAGAATTCGTTGGCCAGGTCACGGTCGAATTCCTTCCACATGACGTAAGGCGGGTCCATCTTCACCCCGCCGCCGAAGAGTTTTTTCGCCGTTTCCTGGGTTCGTTTGCGGGTTATTTCCTCATCGCTCATTTCATCTGCTCCTTGTTCAATAAATTTACCTCTCCATACCACAATCAGGGTAAAAGGGGGATTGTTAAACCATCATTTCACCAGGAAAAGGTCCCGGTCCTTGTCCTGGAAGTAGACGCCTGCATACCCTCGCCTGTCGGCTTTATCATAGGCCTCCTCTCCCGCTTGCCTGCACCGTGGGCAGGCCAGGTACGGCACGATGACGGCGAATATTTTCCGTCCCGTATCCGCCTGTGAATCGATCGTCACCATGCCGCCGCAATCCTCGCATATCCGGACGGTTTCCTCCTGCTCCTCGCTGATTCCATCCGTGTCGTAATAGATATGTTTCCGCCGGGTCATGGATCGATTACGGCCCACAATCTTTTCTCTGAAGGTCTTCCGCTCTTTCCAGACCTGATAGGCCATCTCCGCTGATTTTTCCACAAACCGGGTGATGTCGTTTGTCTGTTTCAGGGATGCGGCGTCGTAATCGGGTTCCCGTACACAGCTGTAATCGAGACCGGCCATGGCCAGAATGATTCCCACGTTGACATAGGGAAGGGCCTTCTCGATGGAGTAGCCTCCCTCCAGAACGGCGATGTCGGGGGCGAGCTTTTCGTTCAGGCGGGCATAACCCTGCGCGGTGAAACGCATGTTCGTGATCGGGTCGGTATAGTGGTTATCCTGTCCCGCCGAATTGATGACAAGATCGGGTTTGAATTCCTCCAGGATGGGCAGGATGGCATGATCCAGGGTATGGAAGAATCCTTCGTCCGACGTCCCTGGCGGCAGGGGGATGTTGATTGTCGTGCCGAGGGCGTTGGGACCGCCCATTTCCTGATGAAAGCCCGTTCCGGGGTAAAGGGTGCGCCCGTCCTGGTGGATGGAAATGCACAGGGTCTGGGGATCGTGCCAGAAGATATCCTGGGTGCCGTCGCCGTGATGGCAGTCCGTGTCGATGACGGCGATCCGCTTCGGCCCGTAATGCCGGCGGATGTAATCGATCATGACGGCTTCCATATTGACGTTGCAGAATCCCCGGGCGCCGTGGACGACTTTCATGGCATGGTGTCCCGGCGGCCGGACCAGGGCGAAGGCGTTGTCAACCTCTTTCTCAAGGACGGCCCGGGCCGCCCGGATGGCGCCGCCTGCTGCGATCAGGTGCGAATCCGTCGTGACGGAAGCCGCGTCGGGAACGCAGATATGGGTCCGGTCGATATCTTCTTTCGCCGCAAGCCCCGGCTTGTACTCCACGATGTTGTCAAAGTCGAGGAGTCCCTCTTCGAACACCTGGTCCTGCGTGTAAAGAAGACGTTCTTCCCGCTCCGGGTGAGTGGGCGAGATCGCCCAGTCAAAAGCGGGGAAGAAGATCAGACCGGTTTTTTTGCTCTTTTTTCCCATGATCAGTCACCGCCTTGCAGATAAGACAGCAGGCCCGGTTTGATCTGGACCTTGATCCGGATGTTTTTCCCGGTGGCGTAAAAGTCACGGACCATGGGGAAAACCTGATCCTCGGTGATCTCCATGTCCATATCCTGTTCTGAAGCCCCCAGCCGGCGGGCCTTTTCCAGAAGTTTTTCCCGTGCGAAACCGATCGCCTCCTCCCGTGTGAATCGCTTGGAAATAGGCATCTGCAATCCCTCTTCCGCGACGGTCAGCACACCCCGTTCCGTATCGGCCAGAAGGGCGACTTCCGCCGTTGTGCGGGACAAAGCGACGCCGATGGCGTTGGCGACTTCTGCATTCTCCGGCACATGAGAAGGATACTCCAAACGTTGTCCGAGGGGAGCCGCCATGACTTCCGCGGGGCCACCGACGACGTAAAGTGCCTTGGGAACGATGGTTTTCCCTTCCAGGAGTTCATGGATCGTATAGACGGGTTGGGAATTGATTTCTTCGATCACGTCCATAACGGCCTGGCTGATCAGGTCGCAGGTCAGGGAAAAAATCGCCTCCGCTACTTCCGGGAGAGAACGGTTCATCTGCCCGGCCAGCGTTTGCAGTGCCTGCCCGGCGGCCTGCCGGTCGCCGATCTGGAGAAGCCCTAAAACGACCATGGCGTCCGTCGGGGTGGGGTCGGACCCTCCAAATGCCACGGCCGGACCTTTTCGTTCCGGGCCGATGACGATCCGGCCTTGGACGACTTTCACCGTGCTGTCCCCGCCGATCCCGATTGAGCGGGTCCGCAGTCCCCGGATCAGGGTCTTGTACCCCCCAAGGGTGACTCCCAGGGGTTCCAGGAGGGGAACCCCGTCCGCCAGGACGGCGATATCGGTGGTCGTTCCCCCGATGTCGAGGATGACGGCATCCTGACCGGGTACGACGAAGGGAAGCGTCCCCATGATGCTTGCCGCCGGTCCCGACAGGATGGTCTGT
>CAZIPU010000069.1:0-9976 GCA_964541005.1 uncultured Syntrophales bacterium
TACGGAATATCGCCTCTGCGAACAGACCTTTCGAAACGACTATGAAAAAATGAACGCAACAGAATCCACGGCGGAGTCGATCGCGGATTGCTGGGAAAGAAAGGAACTGGAAGGAAAGGTGCAGGACTGTATCGACGATCTCGATGAAGACTTCCGGGAGGTGCTTGTTCTGAAGGACATCCGGAACCTGTCCTACGAGGAAATCCGGGACGCGCTCCACATTCCGGTGGGAACGGTCAAGTCGAGGCTCTTCCGGGCGAGGCTCGCCCTGAAGGATTGCCTTGTCGGATTGCTGGGAGATGCCGGATGAGTTGCGAAGACAGAGAAAAACAGCTTCCGGCCTACCTTGAGGGCGACCTTTCTTCCCTGGAAATGGAAGAACTCAGGGATCATCTCGCCTCCTGTGAAAACTGCCGGAAAGCTCTCGAAGATCTGAAGAAAACGAACCGCCTCGTCCGTGACCTGGCAGAAGTTTCTCCTCCGCCCTGGCTGAAATCACAGATCATGGCCCGGGTGCGGGAAGAAGCGGGAGAGAAAAGGGGGTGGCTGCGTAAAGTCTTTTTCCCCCTTTACATCAAGATTCCCGTGCAGGCGTTCGCCGTCGTCGTGATTTCCGTCTTCGCCTTTTATCTCTACCGGCAGGATGCACCCCAGATGAGGATGAAGGGGATTCCCCTACCTTCCGCACCTGTGTTCGAGACCACCCGTGAACCGGCGTCACCGCCGTCCCAGGGGGAGCCGCAGAAGCGGTCTGTCGCCCCGAAACGCACCGTCCGGAGCGGTCAGGAGATGCCTGAAGCAAGCACCGTCCGGAGTGATGAGGGCGCGTCCCTGGTTTCCTCGGCTCCGGATGAAAAGACGCCGGAGAGGGGAACCATTGCCGCGGATGATGTGGCGGTGGAAAACCCTCCCGCCTTCCCGGAACCGGTACCGCCGGCAGTTCCTCAGGCCCTGGGAGGGGAGGTGAAGGGAGCATTTTCATCGCCGGTGAAGCAGAAAAATGGTGAAGCAAGGCCGGCAACGACATTCCCAAGGGAGAAAAACGGGGTGTGCGAACCGGATGAGGAACTGTGCCGATACGAAGCGAAAGTCGAGGATGTGGAGCGGTCCCTGACGAAAGAGACCCGGATGACCGGTACGGAAACGACCCTGGAATGGGTTCTGTCGGTTCAGGATGCCGTAGCGGCTGCGACGGAACTGGAAGACTATGGAGGAAAGGTCGGCTTGCGATACACCGAAGCCGCTGTGCGGGGCGGGCAACACGTGTTTACAGCCGAGATCAGGCCCTCTTATATCAGCGTTTTCCGGGAAAAATTGCACACCCTCGGGCAGGTGAGTGCGGATAAAGAACCCGAGATTGCCAAGGATATTCAATGGGTCCGCATTCAGATCATCCTTGTCCCGTCAGCCCGCAACAAGCCCTGAGCATCCCGTCAATTTCGTTGACAGGTGCCGTGCCTTCCCATATATTGCCTGAAATCATTCGGGTCTTTTGAGAAAGATCCCTTTAACCAGGGGTGAGATACCATATGGCGGAATCGCGCAAAATTAAAGTCGGTTTTGTTCAGACGGCCTGTGTTTCCGATCCCGGATCGAACATGGCCCGTGCCGTGGAAGGGATCCGCCGGGCGGCGGCCGGGGGAGCACGGATCATCTGCCTTCAGGAACTGTTCCGATCCATGTACTTCTGCGTTTCCGAAGATTACGCTCCTTTCGAACTCGCCGAAACGATTCCCGGTCCCTCGACGGGGACATTTCAGGATCTGGCGAAGGAACTGGGGATTGTCATTGTGGCCTCCCTGTTTGAAAAACGGGCGGAGGGCCTGTACCACAACAGCGCCGCCGTCATCGACGCGGATGGCGCATATCTGGGTAAATACCGGAAGATGCATATTCCCGACGATCCATCCTTTTACGAAAAGTTCTACTTTACGCCGGGCGATCTGGGTTTCCGGAGCTGGAAGACGAAATACGGCACGATCGGTGTTCTGATCTGCTGGGATCAGTGGTACCCGGAGGCGGCGCGCCTTACCACCCTGCAGGGAGCGGAGATGCTCTTCTATCCGACGGCGATCGGCTGGGCCGAAGGGGAAGATCCGCAGGTCTGCCGGGACCAGTTTGACGCCTGGCGGACGATGCAGAGGGCTCACGCCATTGCGAACGGGATTCCGGTGATCGCCGTCAACCGGGTCGGGAAAGAGGGAAACATCACCTTCTGGGGCGGCTCCTTTGTCGCCGATACCCTGGGGGAGATTGTTTATCAGGCGTCCCATGACAAAGAGGACATCGCCGTTTGCGAAATCGATCTCGGGAAATCCGATGTGACGCGCCGGCACTGGCCTTTCCTCCGGGATCGGCGCATCGACGCCTACGCGGGCATGACCCGGCGTTTTCTCGATTTCCCCTGCGAGTCCGATTCATGATCTACCGGGAAACGCCCAGACAACTCGGCTACCGTTTTCCCGCGGAGTGGGAACCCCAGCGGGCAACCTGGCTTTCGTGGCCCCACAAGGAAGAATCCTGGCCGGGTCGGTTCGAACCCATTCCCGGGGTTTTTACGGAAATCGTCAAAATTCTGGCCTCCTTTCAGCACGTGAACATCAACGTCATCGACCGGACCATGCACGATGACGTCATGAAAAGGCTGACCGAAGCCGGTGTCGACCCGGGACGGTTCACCCTGTACCCGATTCCGACCGATGACGCCTGGTGCCGGGACCACGGTCCGGCTTTCGTCGTCAAGCCCGGTGCGGAAGAGCCCCTGGCCGTGATCGACTGGGGCTACAACGCCTGGGGCGGCAAGTATCCTCCCTATGACCAGGACGATGCCGTTCCGTCGAAAGTGGCCGAATACCGCCGCCTGCCCCTTTTCTATCCGGGGATTGTCATGGAAGGCGGGGCCATCGATGTGAACGGCGAAGGGTGTCTTTTGACCAGCACCTCCTGCCTGCTGAATCCGAACCGCAATCCCCATCTGTCCCAAGCGCAGATCGAATGGTACCTGAGGGAATATTACAACGTGGAGAAAATCCTCTGGGTGGACGAGGGAATTGCCGGGGACGACACGGACGGCCATATCGACGATTCCGCCCGCTTCGTGAACCCCTCCACCATCGTGGCGGTCGTGGAAGAAAACAGGGAAGACGAAAACTATCTTCCCCTGCAGAAGAATCTCGCGCAGTTGAAAGCGATGACCGACCTGGCGGGCAACCCCTTCCGGATCGTCGCGCTGCCCATGCCCCGGCCCCTTGTATTCGACGGGCAGCGCGTCCCCGCCAGCTACGCCAACTTTCTCATTGCCAGCGGGGTCGTCCTCGTTCCCACGTTCCGCGATCCGAACGACGCGGTTGCCCTTGCCGTTTTAGCGGACGTATTTCCCGGCCGCCGGGTGACCGGCATCGACTGCTACGAACTGGTCTGGGGCCTGGGCACCCTCCACTGCATCAGCCAGCAGGAACCCCTGGTTTGAGGGATCGGCCAAAGGTCGTTCGTTTTACCTGGAGCGGGTGGTCCGCCACCGGGTTAGGCAAGACTTCTTGCATCAGAACGCCCGAACCGGGCTCATCCGTCAGCTCCGGTTCCTCTGGTTTTCGTTTTCCAGATGGCATAGCCGATCAGGGCAAAGCCGGCAAAACCCGACAGCAGGTAATACCAGTAGTAGAAGAGAAAATCACGGCTCCACCTCACATCCTCGGGGACGTAACAGACATCGTCCCGGACGAGGATGGGAATTTGATCCCTCACCTTGAGCTTTTCGAAGAGGCGGGCGTCGATGGCGGCCTCACCGCCGCAGTAGGGGCTTTTGATCCCCTGTACGGTGATGTAGTAACTGGAAGCCCCGATCCCACGGTTCCCGGTTTTCTTTTTGTACTTCTCCATGACCTGTCCGACAGACGGTGTCATCTGCGGCTTAAATGTGTGGATGACAATCCAGTCGATGTTGGCGAAAAAGTTCCAGAGAAGTCCGAATCCCAGAACAACCGGGATAAGTCCCCGTTTCCACATGCCATTGCCTCACCGGGTGTTTTGAATAAGCTCTGCACAAAAGGCCATGTTAAGCCTGGTCGACTGCCGACAGTTGCCAGGGGTTGTTGCCGACGGGACGCGTAAAAGTCCAGTATTCTTCGAAACGCACGGGTTCGTCCCTGCTTCCCGCCACGACACTGCCCGTTGTCTCGTCCACCGTATAATCGACAAGATTGGCGAGATATTTCACGGTGATGAAGTCCGTGCCGTTTTCCTGCCAGACCTCGGCGATATCGACGGAGCGGACGGCGATGTTGTCGAGTTTGTTGATCTTCTTCTCCTGCTTCATCCGGTCGGCCTCACCCTGGATGGTCCGGTACATGTCGTCGGTCAGCAGCTTGCGCACACCTGCCATATCCCGATTCGCCCAGGAGGCCTGGAGCTTGAAGAAGAAATCCATGGACTGATCCCGGAAAGTTTCTTCGCTGAAGGAAGGGTCCATCTGGCGGATGTAATTCAAACCGCTTGAGATGTCTTTCCCGGCACTGACCGGAGGTTCACCGGCAGAAGGCTGATAGGCCGCCCTTTCCGGTTCTCCCTGGTAATATTGCATTCCGGCCGGGGTTTCCCTTGCCGGCCGACGTTTTTTCATGAACCAGTAAATGCCGTAAAGAACCAGGCCGATGAGCGCAATATCCATCAGACCGATACCGCCGCCCAGGCCGCCCGCACCCGCTGCGCCGAAACCGAGGGAACTGAAGAGCATGGCTCCCAGGAATCCGCCCGCCAGGCCTCCGGCCAGGTTTCTCAGAAACCCGCCCCGCTGGGGCTGTGCCGTGGGGCTTCCGGGATTCGGGGTATTCTGCTTGCTATAACTCTTCGAGGGCGTCGAAGAATAGGAGTTGGAGGTGCTGAAGGAAGAGCGCGACCCCCGGCTTCCGAAAGAGCGTCCCCCTCCAAGCCGGGCCTCCGCATCGATGGGGAGCACATACATCAGGACGAACAAAACGGCGACCATTACAGAACCGAACTTCATACCGTGCTTAGCTGTCATGTTTTCTCTTCTTTACTCCTTTATCGTCGATTTTTTAATATCCGTGTAATGATGTCCCGGACAAAGCGGTCTTCATGTTTTCTGGATCAGATACAGGCTGAGCATGAGGCCCAGGCAACCGGCAACCCTGGGCAGGTTGATCGCCTGCCGGGGGAGATGCAGCACCCCGAAATGATCGAGGACCACGGAGATGACCAGTTGTCCCGCGATGGTTGCCGCCAGGGTGTTCGTCATGCCGATGCGCGGGGCGAGAACCAGCACCATGGTGACGAAGATGGCCCCGAACAGGCCGCCCGTGAACACATACCAGGGGGCCTGGCGCAACTGTTGCCATGACGGGATTTCCGTCCGCAGGGTCAGCAGGACGAGAGACAGGACAACCAGGGCGCCCAGAAAAGAGATGAACGAAGACTGGATGGGATCGTTCAGAATTTTCGCCAGGCGGACGTTGACAAGACCCTGGATGGGAATCAGTCCGCCGCCGATCAATGCCGCCAGCATCAGGGCGAGTGTTCTCATTTCCCCTCCTTTTTTATATCGGCACTTATTCATGGATGAAACGCCCTGTCAAGGGCGATTATCCGCTGTTCGTTTCCTTCTGTGGAACATAAAGAAGATAAGGAAAGGCGAACGGACCGCACCGACGGCGGGTCGGTTTTCCGGCCGCGGCGAATGACCGCATTCCGCCGATTTCCGGCTGCAACGCTCAATGACCGTATCGCTGGAGGTACTTCGTCGAGAACCGTTCGGCGGAGAAACCCACGTTGAATTTCCGGTAGGGAAGGTCGATAAACCAGGGGGATGCATGGTCCCGCTGATGGTCATAGGTGTAGAAATCCGTTTCGTAGTGGGACAGAAGGTCGAGGATCCGCCCGTCACCGTAGCCGTAAAAATAGTTCTGAGTGGTTTTCCAGAGTCTGCCCTGCTGGTCATAGGCATCGGCCAGACCACTTTTCCAGCAGCCGCTTAAAACCCAGAGGATTTTTTTACTGTAGAGGCCGCAATCGTTGCGTGTCTTGGGTGTGGCCTCAATGACATAAACCCTGGGCCACAGCCGCCAGTGCATCCGGGGGAACTTCTCGCCGACCGTTGTCGGGTGATGACGTTGGGCTGCTTTGTTTTCGGTAATGAAGTCGGTGGAAAAAAGGGTGGTCAGCTTGGGCTGGACATTGATCAGTTTCCAGTTCCATCGGGCGACAGGCACGTCGAGAGTCCGGAAGTCGCCGATGGAGGAATCCGAACCGACAAAGGAATCGAAGCGCTGGCCGCTGGTCACACGACGGATTCTCCTCATCATAGGGATGTAGGTGAACGAATCGTCCAGTCGGTTTTGGTCGTTGTAGCGGTATGTCAGGTTGCCGTAGCCCTGGAGGTCGGGCGGGGTCTGCACGTAAACCAGCTCTTTGAAAAAGATGTCGTTCATCTTTGAATCGTAGGTCGGTTTCGGGGCGAGAAATTCCCTGCTCGTCAGAAAAATTCGATCCCAGGACATTTCCACGAGCCGGTTCCGTTTTCCGCTTGACCCGACGAAGAGCATGTTCACCCAATCATGGGTAAAGTCGTCACCGTCGTAAACATGGACCTGATTGTACCAAGCTTTAATGCCCGCGTCGGGGTCGCTCTCCGCCAGGTTGAAAAACGGTTCTCCCCCTGTCCACCAGGTGCCGCCTGTGGTCTTCAGATTTCCATCGGTAGAAAGGACAGCCCGTCCCCGGTTGGCCTTGGTGACCGCTCCGTAGATTCTCGGCACCGGCCAGGGCTTGTAATCGGCAATCTGAAGTTCCATGCCTTTCTTGACCATGTTGTAGATACCGGGGCTGGTCAGTGCAACCAGTTCCTTTTTGATCCTCTCGACATTCTTTTTGTTGATGATCATGCCGACCCTGATTTTGTGATTGGTGATCCTTTCCAGTTCTACGTCAGGAATCGTTCGGGGCATGCCGTCGAAATCGAATTTCTCCGGGTACTGCTCGAATCCCACGTAGCCCGGAATCCTTGCCTGCTGGTCCGTTAGGGCAAATGCGGAGGCGATGCAACTCAGGCAAAGCAGGGGAATCAGGACAAGCGTCATCCGGAACGGCGACGTCATTTTGTTACTCATAAACGGTTCCTCCGGTGTTCCTGGACAGGGTTCTTCTGCAAAGATATAACCCATGAGGGAATCTCTCCCGGGAGACCTTCCTTCTAAAAGATTTCCGGGAAAAGCAAGAAGACCATGCAAAAATTCATGAATCTTGTCAAGGATATATTCGGGATTTCAGACAGGTTTAAAATCGGAACGGGGATGGAATGAAAAGAAAGGTGAATTCTGGAAACATCGCTTCTTCCTCCATCCGTATCTGAGACATCACGCTGATAATCATCAGGATTTCTTGTCCGACGGAAGGGTGATATCGGTTTCTTTTAATATTTTCAACATCTTGCCAAAAATGAGCACTTCCTGCCCCTCCGTTTCGTTGAAGGTAACCTCATCCCCCGGTTTTACGGTCGTCACGGCACTACCGACGGAGATCACTTTTCCCCGTCCCTCCAAGACGATCCCTCCCTGAATAGCGGATGCATCGGATTTAATCGCGGGTTCAACGACGACCTTGTCTTCGGCTGTGCCTTTTTGTCCGGGTGCCATCTGATCTTCCGAAACCAAATTTTCTTTCCTCCTTGAAACGGATATCCATGCGTGCTTGCGGTGACATCGCTATTGCCGTATCCCGCCGTTCTCCCGGCGGAACCGGTTCCTGATGGCGCTAATATGTCCGACGTTTTCCGCCAAGTCAAGGACGAATTATTGGCTGTATGTCCGGAACCGGTTGAACGACGGGACCAAATCATGTATGTTGGCGAAAAAATATCCGTTTTGTGAGGATGTCATGGTCTGGGTGTTTTCGGCTTTTCTGGTTTTCCTGATCCTGATCCTGTTTTTCGGTTGGCGGCATCAAGGGAAGATCCCCCAGGAATTTGCCGGCCTGGCAAACGATCCGGGAATCACGTTCAAACGGGCCGTTTACCCCCGGAGGGGCGCCGGAACCGTTCCTCCTTTTATATATGGTTCCTGCTTTGAAGGCATCTATCGGGATACGGCAGTGGCGGCTTCCACTGTGATCAATGCGGAAGATGCCGTTTTGGGAACACGCCTGACCTTTTCTTTCACCCGGCCGCTGACACTGTCGCTGTTTTGTGCTTCCGGTATCGATATTTTTTCGGCGTCACCGGTTGCCGACGAATTCCGGGATATCTATTTGAAACGGATCGATACGGGCATTACGGACCTGAAGGCCTGGGCAAAGGAGACGGACAAAGCCATGATGCTCCTGCGGGGAGGCGATGCGGCGACGCATCTGGAGCACCTGGCGGATCATTTCAGGGCGATCAATGAACGTGACCATGCGAACCTTCCCGGTTTACGTCGTGGAGGCTTTATGGTAAACGATCAAGGGGTAACCCTTTTTACGACGGCGTCGTCCCTGTTGACGCGGGAACTTATCGAGGAGGCTTTCCGGCTTTCCCAGGCCCTGTCTGCCGCGGGATATGGCATGCCCGGCAGATCGAAGACATCGGATGGGGCATTGATCAGGGGCGTCATGATCCTCCTGGTGATCGCCTTCGTCGGATTCATCATGGGGGTCATGATCCTGGGGTTACTGCAATAAAAAAGGGGCAAGGGGTTTTGAGGGCAGGAAAAACCGCGAGAACAGAGAAGATGAACAGGTCTCAGCATGGAATCATACGTTGCGGGAGATGAAATATGAAAATTGCCGGAGTCGGAGAGATGCGGTCTATGGACCGTTTTGCCATTGAAAAGCTGAACATTCCCGAGGAAATCCTGATGGAAAATGCCGGTCAGGCGTCGTCTTTCATCCTGAATCGCGAGATCGGCATCCGGGGGAAGAAATTCGCCGTTCTGTGCGGCGGGGGAAACAACGGCGGCGACGGATTTGTCGTGGCCCGGAAAATCCATTCCGATGGGGGCCGGGCGAAGGTGTTTGTCCTTGGCAATCCCGATAAATACAAAGGGGCGGCGAAGACGAACTACCGGATCGTTTCCGGTTTGCCGATTGATCTGGTGCAGGTCCATTCCGTGGAGGACATCCTGGACGATGTTTTCCATTGTGACGGGATTGTCGATGCCCTTTTCGGTACCGGCCTGGATCGGGAAGTAGGGGGGCTTTATGCCGACGTTATTGACCTGGTCAACGAATGCGGCAGGAAGGTGCTCAGCCTGGATATCCCCTCGGGGGTCAACGGCGACACGGGGGAGGTGATGGGCATCGCCGTCAAGGCCGATTTTACGGTGACGTTCGGTCTGCCGAAGAGGGGGAATCTGCTCTATCCGGGATGTGCCATGGGCGGTAACCTGTACGTCTGCCATATCTCTTTCCCTCCGGAGTTGTATGACCGGGAGGATCTCCTGATCCGGATTAACGATTTTGTCCGGTTGCCGTCGCGCAATCCCGACGGCCACAAGGGATCCATGGGTGAGGTCCTCGTCGTTGCCGGTGCCGCTTCCTATTTTGGAGCACCCTATTTTTCGGCTCTTTCTTTTCTGAAGGCCGGCGGCGGGTATTCCCGCCTGGCCGTGCCGGAAAGCCTGGCGCCCTTCATCGCCCAGAAGGGCAGTGAAATCGTCCTCATCCCCCAAAAAGAAACGGCGGATGGGAGCATTTCTCTGGAAAATCGCAGCACCCTTTTGGATTTGGCGGCCCGGATGGACTGCGTTGTGATTGGTCCCGGCCTGTCCCTGAACGAGGAAACCCAGCAACTGGTCCGGGAACTTGTGCCGCTGATCGAAAAGCCCATCCTGATCGACGGGGACGGGATTACCGCCGTGGCGGGGTCTCCTGACCTGATCCGCCGGCGCAAGGGAGAAACGATCCTGACGCCTCATTTGGGTGAGATGTCGCGTATCACGGGGAAGGGCGTGGATGAGATCCGGCGGAACCGGATCGATATTCTGCAGCA
>CAZIPU010000070.1:0-9938 GCA_964541005.1 uncultured Syntrophales bacterium
CGCGATTTCACCATCAATGCCCTGGCCTACAATATTGCGGATTTTTCGCTGATCGACTTCACGACCGGTCTGAGCGACCTCCGACAGCGGCTCCTGCGTCCCATCGGGGATCCCCTTGTCCGGTTCACGGAAGATCCGGTGCGCATGCTCCGGGCCGTTCGCTTTTCCGGATCCCATGACCTGGTCATTGAACCGGCGACATGGGAGATCCTCTGTGAACTGGCCCCCACGATTTCCCGGGCTTCCCCGGCAAGGCTGTATGAAGAGATGCTGAAACTCTTCCTGCTGGGCGCCGCCAGGCCTGTTTTCGATCTCCTCCTGAAAAGCGGACTCCTGGCGCCCCTTTTCCCCGGCCTCTGCCGCTGGCTCGATGAGAGCGACCGGCACCCGGCATGGCTGTGCGAAAATCTCGATTGGTTCGACCGGCGGCATGAAAACGGAATAACACCCCCGTCACCGCTTCTTTTCCTGGCCGTGTTCTTCGGCCCCGTTCTGGAAGCGCAGGCGCTTATACGTCAGCGCGACGGCGTTCCCCGCCAGCAGGCCCTGGCCGCCGCGCAGGCCGTTTTCATGGAAGAATTGTGCAAGACCGTGCAAATCCCCGCACGGGTCAGCGGCCGACTTCGCAACCTTCTGGCGATGCAACCCTCTTTGCACAGGATGCCGCCGCGACGCCCTGCTTCCCTGTCCGGCCGGCCGGACTTCGCGGATGCCCTGGCCTACCTTCGCCTGGGTGCCGAGGCGCGGGGCGAAAATCGATCCACTTTGAAGTGGTGGGATGATTTTCTTTCCTCTGCTCCTGCCGAGATATCCCCGGTGTCTTCGCCCGAAGAGGTCCCGCCGAAACGGCGGCGCAGACGGCGGCGCAGGCGCCGACACGTTGCTCCGGCGTCCGACTGATTTTCCCGTTTGCCGGCAACAACAGCCCAGTCCATTTTTTTTGGACAGTCGTCCACTTTCCTTTTCCGGCCGCAACCGGTAATGGCTTCTTCGTGGTTTCCACGCTCCTCGATCATCCGTCGATCAATTGACATCCCGGTCTTTTTTAGTATATGGAACATCAGCCGCGTGTGCATGCAGAAAAGCATCCGCGGGAAGAGGAAACGTGTGATCGATTTGCAGAACATCCATCTGTCTTTTGCCGACCGGATCGTCTTTGACGGCGTGACCTGGACCATTGCGGACAAAAGTCGGGTCGGCCTGGTCGGGGACAACGGGACGGGGAAGACGACCCTGTTCCGGACCATCCTCGGGGAAATGGAGCCTGACACGGGGAAAGCCGTGATCGCCGCCAGGAAAAGAAAAGTGATCGGATACCTGCCCCAGGATGTGGCGGAACTGGAGCCGCTGCCGCTGATGGATTATCTCAAGCAGAGAAGCGGTATTGCCGAGATCGAGGAGATCATCAGCGGCTGTGAAGCGGGTCTTCCCCGTCTCGAACCCGGCAGCGGTGCCTATCAGGAAACGCTCCAGCTTTACGAACGTGCGGTCACGCGTTTTCAGGGCATGAACGGATACGCCTTCGAGGCGAAGGCGAAACAGATCCTGCGGGGATTCGGTTTCCGGGAGGGGGACTTCGAAAAAAACTGCACGGATTTCTCCGGGGGATGGAAGATGCGGATCCTCCTGTCGGTGATCCTCCTTTCCTGCCCGGATATCATGCTTCTGGATGAACCGACCAATCATCTGGATACGGAAAGCATGGAATGGCTGGAAAATTACCTGAAGGATTATCAGGGTTGTCTCATCGCCGTTTCCCACGATCACATGTTCCTGGACAAGATGGTCAGCCAGATCGCCGAACTGTCACGGGGAAAAATCACCCTTTACAAGGGAAACTACAGCTACTACCTGAAAGAAAAGGAACGGCGCCTGGAAGTCCTGGAAAAATCCATCGTCCGCCAGCAGGAGGAGATTGAGCGGATCGAGCAGTTTGTGGAGCGTTTTAGGTACAAGGCGACCAAGGCCGCCCAGGTGCAAAGCCGCCTGAAAATGCTGGAAAAGATGGAGATCATCCGGGGAGAAAAGGGGAACCGGACGATCGCTATCCGTTTTCCCGCCTGCGAAAAGAGCGGCAAAGACGTGATGGTGTTGCATGATGTAGCCAAACATTACGGGGACTTGAAGGTCTTTGAAGAGGTCGGCCTGACCTTATACCGGGGTGAAAAGATTGCCTTTGTCGGCGTCAATGGTGCGGGGAAATCGACCCTCTTTCGTCTCCTTGCCGGGGTCGAGGAGCCTACGGCGGGTAGCGTCACACGGGGCCTGAATGTCAAAATGGCCTTCTTCTCCCAGGAAAGTGCGACCAATCTGAGTTACGGCCGCACGGTCTGGGAAGAGGTACAAAGCGTCGGCTCCGAGGCGAACGATCAGGAACGGAGGAATCTCCTGGGGGCGTTCCTGTTCTCCGGGGATGATATCTACAAGCCCGTCTCGGTTCTCTCCGGCGGGGAGAAATCACGCCTTACCCTCCTGAAGATTCTTCTGCTGGGGTCCAATTTTCTTGTCCTGGATGAACCGACGAACCATCTGGACCTGAAGACCAAGGAGATCTTCCAGGAAGCCCTGCTGAAATACGAAGGCACCCTGGCCATCGTTTCCCATGACCGGTATTTCCTGGACCGCCTGGTCGACCGGGTGGTCGAACTGCGCGACGGCAGGGCGTTCGAATATCGCGGAGACTATTCCTATTTCATCGAAAAAAGACGTGAAACCGAGGTGAATATCCCTGTCTCAACAAAGGAAACGGGATCCAAGTCCGAAACGACGCAGACCGATCAGAAAGGGTATAAAACCAGGGAAATGAAACGCCTGGAGGCGGAGGAAAGAACCCGTCTCTCCCGTCATCTGAAACCCCTGAAAGACGAACTGGCATCGGTGGAGGCGCGTATCGCCCAGATGGAGGAACTGAAGAAAAACCACGAGGAAGAGTTGTGTCTGCCCGACATGCATAAAAAACCGGATCGGATCAAGCTTCTTACCCAGAGACTGCAAAAGGCCCACCAGGAACTGGAGGACCTTTACGACCGGTGGGCCGACATCACGGAACGGATCGAAGGGGCACAGTCCTGAACGAACGGACTTGCCCCCTTCGGCTGATGCCGTAAAAGAGATCGACCTAAAACCCGTCCAGGCCGCCCCGTTCGCGCATGCGGTACCAGGAATTCGGATCGACCATCAGTTCCTCCGTATCCTTCAGGGAAACGAAGTGCTCGTGTTCGATATTGGCGAGGAGGTTGAAGAAAGCCCTTTCATTGGGTTCCGTTGAGCTCTCTTTAAGAAGATCATAGTACATGACACCGTCACATTCGAATTCGATGGCCGTTCTCACCGCGACCAGATCGTCCATGTCGACATGGGGGGCGGCGGCTACCTTATTCAGGACGTCTTTCAGGACATTCTGGACATTCGTTTTATTGACCTTCAGGGGAATGGTTTCCGGCCAGGTTTTGTTTTTCTCCCAGACCTCGTAAATCTGCTTCAGCCTTTCGTAATGTTCCATTTCTTCTTTTGCAATGGCTTCGAACATGGCCTTCCCGAGGGGATTGTCCGTCCGCTGCGCATTCAGTTCGTAAAACTCCTTTTCACGAAGTTCGTTGGTCAAGGCGATCTCAAGGGCGTCCAGTCGGTCTTTCATATGCTTTCTCCTTCAGTTGATGAGGTGGTTTGATTGGATTGACGAAAACGGGTTGCCGGTCAAAACATTCCGAATCCTTTACGGATGCCAAATAGCATGGGAATCCGCCGGGGGTCAAGCGTTTTGGTTATTGGCCGTTCAGGTCCACCGTGTAGTCCGCGATGTTCTGGCAGTGGTCGGAGACCCGTTCGAGCTGAACCAGATACTCGATGAAAATGGGACCGGCTTCGTCCTGGCAAATACGGTTATAGAAGCGGGTGAGGTGGTTTTCCCGGGCTTCTCTCGTCTTGATGTCCACTTCCTCCTCCTGGTCCGTGATTCTTCGGACAAGTTCCAAATCGCTTCGGTCGAGGAGGAGCCTGGCCATGTACAGATTATCAAAAACCAGGCGTTCGATGTCCCGAAGTTCTTTTTCCCCTCCCTGGCTGAACTGGACTCCCCGATAGTGCTTGGTCCTGGCGAGATCCAGAATGTTTACGGCGTGATCCCCGATTCGCTCGATGTCGTCGGCCATGGCCGTGTACAGGAACAGGCGGCGGGTCCTGGGTTCCGTCAGTTCCCGATAGGACAGTTTCCAGAGGTAGCGTACGATCTGGCGCCGCAGGTGGTCGACAACCATTTCGATGTAGCCGATATTCCGGTCTTTCCCCTTGTCATACCGATCCAGAAGACCGGTGCTTTCGACCATCATTTTTTCCGCCAGTTTCATTTCCCGTTCAAGTTCTTTCCGGACGCAATCCAGGGCGATTTCCGGTTCATTCAGACGTCTTTCATCGAGATATTCCGGTGTGAGCGGCAGGGTTTCCTCCGTGCCGGGGATGAGCCGTTCCACGGCCCGGGCGAAGGGCTTCAGAAAAAAAATAAAGACCAGGGCGACGGACAGGTTGAACAGAAGATGACCGAAAACGATCTGCTGTGGGACGGTTACGGGCAAACCGGTGAGGAAATCCGTGAACCAGTGCAGGGTGATCATGCAGGCCAGGGCGCCGATCAATTTGAAGAGAAAATGGGAGACCGCGGTCCTTCTCCCGTTGATGCCGGCAATCGTGCCGGCCATCAGGGCCGTCACGGTGGTGCCGACGTTGGCGCCAAAGACAATCGGCAGGGCGCTTTGCAGTGTCATGAGATCCTGCTGTGCCAGGATGACCAGGATGCTGATCGGAATGACGGAGGCATGGACCACGGCCGTGAAAACCAAACCGATGCCGAAGCCGATCAGGGGAGTTGTCGTCTCCCGGAAGAAGCGGATGAAGGTTTCATTGTCTTTCAGGGGTGCCGTGGCATCGGATGTCATGCTGAGGCCGAAGAACAACAGCCCGAAATAGAAGAGGACCTCGCCGATGACCTTCCAGCGCGGAAACCTCGAAAGCCAGAGAACCCCGCCCAGGATGATAAAGATGGGGGAAAAATCCGTAAATTTCCAGACGACAAGCTGAACCGTCAGGACGGTTCCCACATCCGCCCCCAGAAGGACGCCCAGGGAATGGTAGAAGGAGATCAGGCCGGCGCTGACCATGCCGACGGTCAGAACCGTCGTGGCGGAGCTGCTTTGGAAGAGAAGCGTTGTGACGACCCCCGTTAAGAGGCCGGACAGGGGTTTCCGGACGACATATTTGATGTATTTACGGATGCGGAAGGTAAACAGCCGCTGCACCGCCGTGCTCAGCTGCATCATGGCGAAAAGGAACAGCACCAGACCCGCGCAGAGAAGAAGAAAGGCTTTCATAACGTCCTTTCGGCCGTCTATTCTTCGGTGTAACCGAATTCTTTCAGCATCCGTTTATCCTGGGTCCAGTCCTTCCGGACCCGAACGAAAAGCTGGAGAAAAATCCTCGATGCAAAAAATATTTCCAGATCCGTCCGGGCGAGGGAGCCGATCTGTTTCAGCATGGACCCTTTCTTGCCGATCAGGATCCCCTTCTGGGACTCCTTTTCCACCGTGATGGTCGCTTCGATGCGAATGATCCGGTGTCCCTCGTCCTCCTTGAACGAATCGACGGTGACGGCCGTGGCATAGGGGATTTCCTGGTGCGTGAGCAGGATGATCTTTTCCCTGATCACTTCTGCTGTGATGAACCGCTCCGTCCGGTCGGTCATCATGTCCTCCGGAAACAGGGGCGGCCCTTCGGGCAGGCGTTTCCAGATTTCGTCCAGAAGAACATCCGTTCCCCGGCCGTCCAGGGCGGACAGGGGGATAATCGCTTCGAACGGGAAGAGTTTCTGCAGCTCGTCGATCAGGGGCAGCAGGAGATCTTTCCTGATCAGGTCGATCTTGTTGATGCCTAAAATGACGGGCAGAGAATTCGTCCGGAGGGATTCGATCAACTGCCGGTCCCCCCTTTGCACGCCCTTGTCGGCTTCGATGAGAAGAAGCAGGATATCCGTACTGCCGAAGGTGCGGACGGCCGTATCGACCATCATTTTGTTCAGGGGCGTAAACGCTTCGTGAATGCCGGGGGTATCGATGAAGATGAACTGGCCGTCTTCGCGATGGTGGATACCCATGATGCGATTGCGCGTTGTCTGGGGTTTCGGCGCTGTAATGGCGATTTTTTCCCCGATGATGTGGTTCATCAGGGTCGATTTCCCCACGTTCGGTCTTCCGATGATACCGATAAATCCGGATCTGAACACGGTGTCACTCCTTCAAGGAATCCATTGACGATTCAGTCATGCATGATCAACCGCGAGGCGTCCGCGAAGCACGACCGTTGCCACCACATAACATGTAACTTTCGTGAACGCAACCATCGGCAATCAGAATTGATATGTCCTTCTGAGCTTTGAAACGGCATTCATCCCATCGGACAGGACAAGGGTCCCCCGTTCAAGTTCCGGGACGGGCCGGACGGTGATTTCCTCCAGGTCGAAACGCCGTTTCAGTTCCCGGATGTTGCCGTTTTTTTCTCCCCGGAAAGAGGAAACATCACGGGGGGAGACGGAAAATGTTGCGCCATGATCCGGGACGGCTCTTTCCTGAAGAAGTTGAACGGCCATATCCATGAAAAGGGAGGCTTCCACCAGGGATCGAAAGGCGGGGTGGACGGGACCGGCCACGACGCTCCCCGGAGTTCTCATCAGATCCGTCTCCAGAAGGCCCAGCCGGATCAGGGGAATCCGGGCCTTTTCCAAAAGGACCAGGGCTCTCTTGCACAGCCGGACGGCACTTGAAAGGCTGAGAGGGGTATATTGCCCCGCATGAAACATCTCGGCTAAAACGGTGTCCGCGAAGACCAGCGTCGGGTGCAGGCGGACCATGTCCGGTTTGAGGTCGATGGCCTGTTGCAAGGAATCAGCGAAGGTGTCTTCGCTATCCCCGGGCAGTCCCGCCATCAGGTGCAGGCCCACGATGATCCCCCGGTCTTTCGCAAGACGGACCGCCCGGGTCACGTCTTCGACCGTATGGCCCCGCCGGGCAAGTTCGAGAACCCGGTCGTTCATGGATTGCACACCGATTTCGATGGTTCCCACCCCGTGCCTTTTGAGCATGTCGAGTGTTTCCCGTGTCAGATCGTCCGGCCGGGTCGACATTCTTACCTCATGGATCATTTCATCCCGGATCATGCCATCGGTTACGGAAAGAAGCCGCTCCTGCTCACCCTTCCCCATACCCGTGAAATTGCCGCCGTAAAAGGCGAGGGCTACCGGTTCCGTCTGGGTTTTCCGGTGAGCCGCATAACGGGCAACCGTCCGGCGGATATGATCTTCCGTGAGGGATTCCCGGTCTTTTCCCGCGATCTGCCTCGTATTGCAGAAGATACAGCGATGGGGACAACCCCGGTTCATGAGAAAGATGGGGACGATCATGATGGACCCTTTAATCGAAAAACCTGCATGGATTGAAATAACTTCCTTTGTGAAAAGATACCCTTCTTCGATCTTGACACGCCGTGGGGGGGATTGTATACGACATGAAACAAACTGCGCAATGTCATTTTCAATTAGAGGGGAAACACCATGCACAGATCGATGAAGGCAGCCCTGACGGGTATCTCTATTTTATTTTTTCTCCTGGGGATGTTTCTCCCGCCTCTCTGGGCGGAAACCACCGAAGAAACCCTGAAGAAGGACTTCCCGAGTTTTGTCTTCGACAGTGTGAAGCCGACGACGGTCAAGGGGGTTTACGCCGTCATTTACGCCGGCAAGGAGGTCGTTTACTATGTGCCGGAGGCAGGTGTTCTGATTACGGGAGAGATGATCGCCAAAGGGGGCGTCAACATGACCGATGAGGTGAAAAGCGAGATCATGACCCTCCACTACAAGGAAATTCCCCTGGAGAAAGGACTGAAAATCGGTACGGGAAAGAACACGGTTGTCGAAATCACCGACCCCGACTGTCCCTATTGCCGGAGCGGTTCCCAGTACTTTGCCGACCGGACGGATGTGACCCGGTACGTCTTTTTCTGGCCCCTTTCCCCCGATTCGGAGCAGAAAGTCCGGCACATTCTCTGCGCGAAAGACCGGGTAAAAACGTATGAAGAGGTCATGGCCGGGAAATACGACGAGGCAAGCCTGACCATCTGCCAGGACCCGGCGGTGGACAGCCTGATAAAAGATTCCAAAGAGATGGGAACGCGCATCGGCATGACCGGAACCCCGATTTATTTTATCAACGGAAAGTCGGTCCGGGGGGCGAACATTCCCGTCATTGAAAGGCTTCTCAAGGAGAATCAGGGACAGCAATCCAACCCACCCGTAAAATAGACAACGATTCTCCCTTTACAATTTAAAAACCGCCCGGATCGTTTGTTCCGGGCGGTTTTTTGCTTTCAGGGCTTCCTTGCGGGACGCGGTCAGAACAGTCCTATTTTCCTTTTTCTCGGTCTTTCTTCTTTTTCCGGAAGAAAACGCGGATCGGCACGTGCTCGAAACCGAAGCTCTCCCGCAGGCGGTTCGCCAGGTAGCGTTCGTGCGAAAAATGGATGTCCGAAGGATTGCTGACGAAGAAAATGAACGTCGGGGGCTTTACGGCGACCTGGGTGACGTAGTGCAGGGGGTTGGCCTTCAGGTGGGCCTGGGGGGGCGGATTTTTTTCCAGGAAGACGCGCATGGCCCGGTTCAATTCCCCCGTGTTGACCCGCTTCGTCGCTTCCGCGTAAACCTGTTCGACGGTTTCAAAAATGCGGTGAATGCGCTGTCCCGTTACGGCCGAGACGAACAGAATAGGGGCGAAATCGAGGAATTTGAGCTGATCCTTGATGTCTTTCACGTATTGGCCGACGGTGCTGTTGTCTTTTTCCACCAGGTCCCACTTGTTGACCAGGAGTATGGTCGCCACGCCCCGTTCCAGGGCCAGGCCGGCAATTTTCGCGTCCTGCTCCGTAATCCCCTCCCCGGCGTCGATCAGGTGCAGGGCGATATCGCACCGGTCCAGGGTCTTCATGGCCTGGATCACGCTGTACTTTTCCAGGGTGAGGCTGACGCGGCTCTTCCTCCGGATTCCCGCCGTGTCGATCAGGGTATAGGGTTTCCCGTTCACGGTAAAGGGCGTATCGATGGCGTCCCTTGTCGTTCCTGGGATATCGTTTACGATGGTGCGTTCGAAACCCAGAATTTTGTTCACCAGGGAGGATTTGCCGACATTGGGTTTGCCGATGACGGCGATTTTGATGCGTTCTTCCTGCTCCTCTGCGGGAGCAGCGGTTTCTGGCAGGTAGACCGCCAGATCGTCCATGAGATCGGACACGCCGACGCCGTGCTGGGCCGAAATGGTATAGAGCTGATCGATGCCGAGTTCGTGGAACTCGTAGGCCAGGTTCTCGTGCCGGGGGCCGTCCACCTTGTTGACCACGTAAAACACGGGTTTTTCCGTTTCCCGGAGGATGCGGGCGATTTCCCTGTCCGACGGCGTCAGCCCCTGCTTGACATCCATCAGAAACAGGATGATGTCCGCCTCCTCGATGGCGAGCTGGGTCTGCTCCCTCATCTGCCGGAGAATTTTCTCCGTCGTTGCCGGTTCGAAGCCCCCGGTATCGATCAGCGTGAAGGATTTATCCAGCCAGGTGCAGACCGCGTAGTTCCGGTCCCGGGTTGCCCCCGGCTCGTCGATGACGATGGCCCGGCTCCTCCCGTAGAGACGGTTAAACAGAGTCGACTTGCCGACGTTCGGCCGGCCGACGATGGCGACAACGGTTTTCAAAATTAATACCCCTTGTAATTCATCAAGTTAGGCACAGGGCAGACTTTGCCCGCCGCTTTACCTTTTGCCATTTCGGACGAATGGGAAAAATCCGGCCGTTTCATTCTTGCCTGTCCTGTCCTTAACACAAGACAAAACATTTTTCAGTGGGTTTTATGCCGA
>CAZIPU010000071.1:0-9903 GCA_964541005.1 uncultured Syntrophales bacterium
CAAGATCGCCATCCTCTTCGGGGCATATTTTTACGGCCCCGTCGGAGGCGGAATCGCCGGTGCGGCCGTGTCTTTTGCAGGCGACCTGATCTTATCCAACCCTTACATCATTGTGGGAAACGTCATTCTGGGGACAGCAACGGGATACTTCGCCCGGCACGGTCTCCATCCCCTTTTTGCCATGTGGAGCGCCTTCCTGATCCAGCTTCCCTGGCTCATCCTCTCGGATTATTGTTTCATGGGCCTATCGGCAACACTTATTCGGAACGTGATTATCCCCCTTTTCCTGTCCGACACGCTCTGAGCCGTAGCCGTCACCATCGCCTTCGGACTGTTTCGCCGTTATGATGCATGGTCACGAACCCAATCTGTCGGAACATACGCTCGTCCTCATGGAAGGAGACAGGGTTCTTTTCACCTCTGAGGAACGGGGTATCGCTCCCCTTCTTGAATGTCTGGCTAAATTTAGCGGTTACACCGGCCGATGCACCCTCCATGACCGGGTAACGGGCCTGGCCGCAGCGCGCCTGGTTGTCTTGGGCGGTTTTGTTTCGGAGGTGATTACCCGGGTGATTTCCTCTCCTGCACAGGCGTTCTTAACGCAGCATGGTATATCCGTCACGTCTGAAACCGTTGTTGACCGAATCTTCAACCGGAATAGAACGGGGCTTTGTCCCGCCGAAACCATCGCGCTGCAGACGGAGGACCCGCAGAAGATGATCATTCTTTTATCCGGTCTGCGCCCGCCGTTCCCCCCTCCAACCGACATATGAAGGAATGGACGGGCCGTCCTTGACGACGGAAAGCCTTTACCCGGAAACGTCATCGAATCAAAAGCGGGCGTCCGGATAACCGATTTGATTTCTATTTAAAAAAGAGGCGCTTTCACAAAGCGCCTCATCCTTTCCTCTTATTCGCAGCCCTTGAACTGACCGGAACGGATAACCGGTTCATACCGGGGTCATCCGCTCCGGCAGGACCGCTTCATCTCTGGCTTCCATCTTATTGTGTCAGCAGCTTTTCCACACCTGCAACATGAACCATGGTTTTCTTTGCCGTCGGATAATCCCGGGCAAAGACGATCATGAAGGGAATTTGGCCATGGGATTCGACATGGTCGTTGGACACGTCGGTTCCCTGGCTTGCGGACAATTCCCTTCTAATATTCTCCTCCGGCAGGGTCGTCAGCTCCATGTCCGTCATCAGATTGCCGCCGAAGGCCTCTTCCCGTGCCAGTTCCATCCCCTTGGCATCGAACAGTCTCGCCTGCACCCTGATGCGGGCCACCGGAGAAGACGTGCTGTTCCAGGCCGTCCCTTCCACGATCAGTAGATTACCAAGAATCCAGTGCTGGACATAGCGTTGTTTAAGATGGGCGATTTTAATCTGGGAAAGTTTCAAGACCGCCGGATCTTCGGCGGAAATAATCCGGTCCAGGTAAGGAACGGAGGACCTGATCTCCTTGAGATTCAAGCCTCCGGTCTGCATGTAAGACCAAAGGCCCAGCGCCGCAAAAAGAACCAGGAGGATGAGGATCAACAGAATTTTGAAAAAACCCTTGATGAATCGTTTTAACCGTCCCTTTCCCTTTGCGGATTTGCCCTCCCCCCCATCGGTCCCCTCCCTGGTCAGGGGCTCTTCTTCCTCTTCGACGGAAAGTTCCTCAAAGGACAACTCTTCCGGTTGCTGCTCCTTGATCCCGCTTCGCAGGTCATCGAGCTGTTTCAGAACCGCATCTTCATCGACGGCAGGAAAAGGTTTGGCAAACAGGTTCTCCTGGAAAAACTCGTGTTTACAACGGCTGCAACGAACCCAGACACCATCCCCTTCCATGAGATTGTCGTCGAACCGGTATTTCGTCGAACATTTTTCACACTGGATGATCATATCCTTCCCCCTGTCAAGTTAGTCTTTTATAATGTACACATCCGGCAGAAAACGGGCCTTTTCATCGAAATCCAGCCCGTATCCGACGACAAATCCATCCTCAATGGCAAAGCCCACATAATCCGCTTCGAACGTCACTTTTCGTCGGCCGCGCTTATCGAGAAAAGCGCAAACCCTGAGGCTCCGGGGGTTTCTCTCCTGAAGCCATTCCACGAAATAGGACAGGGTCACCCCGGTATCCACGATATCCTCTACGACGAGAATATCCTTTCCCCGAATGGACGTCTCGATATCCTTTGTCATGATAACTTTGCCGCCGCTGACAGAACCTGCCCCATAGCTGGCAAGCCGGGCGAAATCGACCCGGCAGGGTATCGTCATGGACCGGACCAGGTCCGCCATAAAAATAAAGGCCCCCTTCAGAACGCCGATGACGATCAGCTCACGCCCCTCGTAATCCCGGGAAATATCTGCAGCCAGTTCCCTGACCCTCGAATCGATCACTTTCCTCGAAAAAAGGATCTCCTTTTTCATTTTGTCCATCGAACGCTCCGCTTACAGCTTAAAATTTATAATTCAGCTCTCTTTATAACAGGCCGCAAAATGATCTATGTACTCCTGAATCCGTGTTTCCGCCTCCAGCACCTCATTTTTGTGACAAAACTCGGACGTGAGACTCTGAAAGATTTTATCAAACCGGGATGTCTCAAGACCGAAAGCGGCATAATCGATCGGTTTGATCATGTACTGGGAACCGTCGAAATAGTACTTCCCGAACCGGTTCGTTTCCCGGGAACGGTAGGGCCAAGTCAGCTTCTGGGTAAAAAACTGAAGGGAAATTTCCTTTAAAGGACCTTCGGCAAACTTCTCCGCCCTGGGCATTTCGTGGACCGCCTCGGCGATCAGACGGAACCAGTTCTTGACTAAATCGATATCGGTCACGCACAGGCCGTAAAGGTACCAGTCTTCGACGATATGAACAAGGGCCCGGCTTTCCTCCCGGGAAAGATAGTGATAACTGGGGCAGAAATGCCCGTCACAGAGTTCCTGTCCGTAAAAAGAGACATCGCGCAGGTCCTCCCCGCCGTTCTGACACGGGTGAAGGAGACATCCGACTTTTCGCTGCTCTGGATCGATATAACCCAGGTATTCGCAACAGTAGATCACCTCGTATCGCTTCCCCGGATCTTCCGTCTTCAGGACCCGGTCGGCGTAAACGGGCAGGTCTTCCCTGCCCCTGACCGTCTCCCGAAACAGTCGCGTCCGTTCGGCCAACCGGGCACTGAGGGACTCCCGGCGACTGTCCGTATAGTTGTACAAACCGCAGCATGCACCACAGGATTTTTCCTCGCCGGGCTGGCACAGGTGTACAAAATCTCCCGGGATCATTCTGAGCTCACCGTTTGTGCCCCATGCACCAGAATGCGGCTTTCCGTCTGAAGGCGCGATATATGATAATCGGCGTATACGATGTCCCCGTTGCGCCGGAAGATGAAATTAGAAACTGCCGCCACAAGACCTTTTCGATCCGGACAGGATAAAAGGAGAATGGCATTCGCATCGCTCATGGAATTTTACCTTGGAAAACAGATCGTTGCTCCGGATATCCGGACCGTGGAACTATATAAAAGGAATGCTATTGCAGGTCAAGCACAAAGATGATAAAAGGCGAAGCCGCACCGGCAATTGGGTTGTGATATCGTTCACGTAGATTTTTCAGCCCCTTGCATGGCCGCATTGAAGACACTTGAGCGAACAGGGGAACCATGACCAGGGAACCGATTGAAACCATTGAACTGCCGAACGGGCTGACTCTTGAGATTTGCGACTATTCCCGTTCGATTGCCGCCGACACGGACAAGGTGGAGTTGTTTGTCCGGACCGCCATCCTCCTCGATCCGTCGTTTTTCCCCGATCGGAGCCAGTACGAAACGACCCGGACGCATCTGGGAGAATCGATTCCGTTTGAATACCGCAATGAAAGGACCTTTGTTGCCACAGCACAGCGGAAGGAGGTCTTCCGGCAGTTCGTTGACACATTTAAAAAGGACATCCTGCCTTACCTGTCCAAACCCGATTTTCCCCGGCGTTTCGCCCTGTCCAGATATCGGGATATTTTAAATAACCCTTTCAAATACCGGGAGATGCCCTAGGCACGGAGGGACATGAATTTCGAATCTCTCCTTCTGTCCGTCGAGAAGCCCAGTCGTTACATCGGCGGGGAGGTTAATGCTGTCCATAAAGACCACGGGAGTTGCAGACTATCCTTTGCTTTCGCCTTCCCCGACACCTACGAGGTCGGGATGTCCCACCTGGGACTCCAGATCCTCTATGCCATTCTGAACGGCATGCCCGGGGTCGTCGCCGAACGATGCTTCGCCCCCTGGCCGGACATGGAATCCCGGATGCGGCAATCCGGCATCGCCCTGACCTCTCTGGAAAGTCACACACCCCTGAATCGTTTTGATATGATAGGGTTCTCTCTCCAATACGAGTTGTCCTATACGAATGTTCTGAACATGCTTGACCTGGCCTGCATTCCCCTCCGCCGGGAAGCGCGTCGCGAAGGAGATCCCCTCATTATCGCCGGAGGGCCCTGTGCCTTCAATCCGGTCCCCATGTCCCTTTTTATGGATGCCTTCGCCATCGGGGAAGGTGAGGAGATCATCACCGAAATCGCCTCCGTTGTCATGAACGGCAAAGAAAAAGGATTCCCAAGAAAGCGCATCCTGGAAGAACTCGCCCGCATCGACGGCCTCTATGTCCCTGCGATACATAAGACAGGCACGACCATCCGAAAGCGGATCGTCACGGACCTCAACCGCTGGCAGCTTCCTGTGTGTCCCGTCGTGCCGCTCATGAAGACGATCCATGACCGGATCACCCTGGAGATCGCCCGGGGCTGCAGCCGGGGGTGCCGTTTCTGCCAGGCAGGCATGGTCTGGCGTCCCGTCCGTGAACGGGACCCCGCGGTCCTGATCGACATGGCCGAGCGGAATCTTTGCGCCACGGGTTACGATGAAATATCGCTGCTGTCCCTGAGCTCCGGCGATTACACGTTCATCGAACCCCTTTTGTCCTTCCTGATGGATCGTTATTACCGCGACCGTGTCGCCCTGGCCCTGCCGTCGCTTCGGGTCGAAACCCTGACGAAAAAGTTGATGGACGATATCCGCCGGGTCCGGAAAACAAGTTTCACCCTCGCCCCGGAAGCGGGAACCCAGCGACTCCGTAACGTTATCAACAAAGGCAATACCGAAGAAGAATTGCTCACAACCGTCCGGGGGGTTTTCGACGCCGGCTGGAAAGCGGTCAAGCTCTACTTCATGATCGGCCTGCCCGGAGAGAATGCCGAAGATATGGAAGGGATCTGCAACCTGGCTCACAAGGCCCTGCGTGAAGGGCGCCACCGGGCTCAGGCGACGGTCAGTCTTTCCACGTTCGTCCCCAAGCCGCACACACCCCTGCAGTGGTCAAGGCAGATCACCATGGCGGAAACGATGGAAAAGCACGATTACTTCCGGCAGGCGATCCGTAACCGGAACATCTCCGTCAAATGGCACGACAGCCGGATGTCATTGCTGGAGGGAATGCTGTCACGGGGAGGCGAACAGGCTGGACTCCTTGTTGAAGAGGCCTTCCGACGGGGGGCCCGGTTTGACGGCTGGAGCGACCTGTTCCAGTTCCAGCACTGGGAAGACGCCATGGAAATGCAAGAGATCAGAATTGAAGACCATCTGGCGGAAAAAGAGCGGTCTGCTCCTTTACCCTGGGACTTTATCGATACGGGGCTGTCCCGGGATTTTCTCATCCACGAAGCTGAAAAAGCAACGGTCGGAGAGCTGACCCCGGATTGCCGTTATGAGGCATGCCACAACTGCGGTGTTTGCGACCACCGGCATATCAAGATGACTCCGGCATCGGACCGGGACGGCGTGCTGACCCGGCAGCGGGGGGGGGAAACCCCTCCGCAGGAAGAAAAAAAGGGTGAAAAACGCTTCCGCGTTCTTTTTACCAAAAAAGGACGATCCCGCCTCCTGTCCCACCTCGAAGTGTCCGCCGCCCTGACGCGGGCCATGAAACAGGCCGGATTCCGCTTCATCTTCTCCCAGGGGTTCCATCCCCACCCCCGGATATCCTTCGCCGTGGCCACCTCCGTCGGGATGGAAAGCCTGGCGGAATACGTGGACATCCGCGTGGAGGAACCGGATGGAGAGACCCGGTTTCTCATCGAAGACGCCAATCGGGCGCTCCCCTCCGGCATGGCCATTCTGGAAATAACGGAATTGCCCCCTTCCGGCCCCTCCCTGAGCGACACGATTCTGGCCTTCGACTATCGGGCGTCGCTGCCCCGGAACGAATCGATGTTTGCGGACGGGTTAATAGAAGAAAAACTCCGGGGCTTCCTGACCTCTTCATCCTTCATGATGGCCAAAACGACAAAGGACAAAACCGTGGTCAAGGATATCCGGCCCTTTGTGGAAGACCTTCGGTTCGACCCGGAGAATCGCGTTATTTCCCTGCGCATCGGATGGTTGAACAACGGGACCCTGAATCCCCTGGATTTCCTCCGCGAAGTTCTCGGGATGGGTGAAGCGGACCTCGCCGAAACACGGATCACGAAGACGGAAACCTTCTTCCGGGAACCTTGACAAAGCGGCCCGAACCGCTCGGTCATCCCCGCGAGGAGCCGAATCAGGTTCGCCATATTCCCAATACGGAGAGATCGTTTTCCCCTCTTAAATCACCTTTACCAAGGCAGGTGTTATGAGGGGTATAAAAATCATTGACAAACGACGCCTTTATTGGGTAAAGTGCGCCAAAATTTTTTTATAAGGATTTGAACTATGTATGCAGTCATCAAAACAGGCGGTAAACAGCATCTGGTCTCCCCCGGGGATGTGTTGTCCATTGAAAAAATTGAAGGTATCAAGGGAGACAGCTTCGTTTTCAACGAGGTGCTGATGGTTGCCAACGGCGAAGATATTCGCCTGGGAACCCCGGTGGTTGAAGGGGCAAAAGTCATCGGCGAGATCGTCGCTCAGAAGAAAGGCCCCAAAATCACGGTGTTCCGCATGAAGAGGCGGAAAAGTTACCATAAGAAGACCGGTCATCGTCAACCCTTGACCAGTATGAAGATCACTGAAATTACCATATAAGAGGTAGAAGTCATGGCACATAAAAAAGGACAGGGAAGCTCCCGTAACGGTCGCGACAGCAATGCACAACGGCGCGGCGTGAAGGTATTCGGCGGCCAGACCATCAGCGCGGGCTCCATTATCGTACGTCAGGTAGGAACCAAGATGCATCCCGGCAACAATGTCGGTCTGGGAAAAGACTACACCATATTCTCGAAAATCGATGGCATTGTTAAGTTTGAAAGACTTGACAAAAAACGTAAAAAGGTCAGCGTATACGCTGAATAGCGACGTTAATAAAAGGAGGCATTGAGAAGAATGGGTGATCGTGAGGCCGGAGTCGTCAAGTGGTTTAACGACAAGAAGGGGTACGGGTTTATTTCCCGTCAGTCAGGGGGAGATATTTTTGTCCATCACAGTTCCATCGTTGCAGAAGGCTTCAGAAGTCTCAAAGAAGGGGACGAGGTGGAGTTTGAAGTGAAAGAGGACGCCAAGGGCAAGTCCGCGGTGGAGGTCAAAAAGGTGTAACTCCGGTTCGCCCGGAGGGGCAGGTCTTGTAGGCAAAACAATCAGGCATCATACCCAAGAGGCACTCCACAGGGTGCCTCTTTTTTTTATATAATAGATGAAATTTATTGACGAAGCGGAAATCTATGTAAAGGCCGGGGACGGAGGAAGCGGTTGCATCAGCTTCAGACGGGAAAAATACGTTCCCAAGGGAGGACCGGACGGGGGAGACGGCGGCAAAGGGGGCGATATCGTCATCAAGGCCTCGCTTGCCCACCACACCCTGCTGGATCTGAAGTATCAGCCCCGGCATATCGCGCGGCGGGGTGACCATGGCCGGGGAAGCCTCAAGACCGGCGCGAGTTCGTCCGATCTTGTCATCGCCGTGCCCGTGGGAACAATCGTGAAGGATGCCGATACGGACGAAATCCTCGCGGATCTTACCGCAGACGGCCAGGCATTCATCGCCGCCAAAGGCGGCATCGGAGGCAAGGGAAATGCTCACTTCAAGACATCGACCCACCAGACCCCCCGCTTTTCCCAGCCAGGCATGCCCGGGGAAGAACGGCGCATCCGCCTGGAATTGAAGCTGATCGCCGATGTCGGTTTGGTAGGCCTGCCTAATGTGGGAAAATCCACCTTCATCTCGAAAGTGTCCGCCGCAAAGCCCAAGATCGCTGATTATCCTTTTACGACCCTGACACCCAACCTGGGGGTCGTTTCCTATGCGTCCTATCGCACCTTCGTCATCGCCGACATTCCCGGCCTGATCGAAGGCGCCCACCAGGGCTCGGGCATGGGAATCCGTTTTCTCCGTCATATCGAACGGACCCGGGTGCTGCTCCATATCATCGACATTTCCGACGAGTCGTCTCTATCGGGATGGGAGAAATACAGCCTCATCAACCGGGAGCTGTCCTCCTTCGGGGCCAACGTGGCAAACAAACCGCAGATTGTGGCCATCAACAAGATCGACCTGACCGTAACCCGGGACAGACTGAAAAAAGAAATTGACTTATTTGCGCAAAAAGGCATAGAAATACTCACTTTTTCCGCGGCGACAGGAGAAGGTATTCCCCGCGTGATCGAAGCAATCGTGAAAATTTTAAATGCACCTACACCATCAGATGGATAAATCATGTCAAATATCAATAAAGAAACCTTAGAAAACGTGCGGAAAGTGATCGTCAAGGTCGGCAGCGCCGTCCTGACCGGAAAAGAAGGTTTGGATCTTCAGATCATCGAGCAACTGGTCGGCGAAATGGCCGATCTGATCAAGAAAGGTTATCACATCGTACTGGTCACCTCCGGGGCCATCGCATCCGGGAAACACCGCATGGGTATTTCGGGTCCCCTGAAAAGCATCCCTCAGAAACAGGCGGCGGCCGCCATCGGCCAGGGACGACTCATGCGCGTCTATTCCAACTTTTTCGGGAAACACGGTATTCACGTCGCCCAAATCCTTCTGACCATGAGCGATCTGACGGAGCGGAAGCGGTTTCTCAACATCCGCAACACCCTCTCCACGCTCCTTGAGTGGGGCGTGATTCCCATCATCAACGAAAACGACACCGTGGCCGTTGAGGAAATCAAGTTCGGCGATAACGATAACCTGGCCGCCATGATCGCCAACGCCATCGAAGCGCAGCTTGTGATCAATCTGACCATGACCGAGGGCCTTTTCGACCGTAATCCGGCGATATCGAAAGATGCCAAACGGATTCCGATCATCCATGAAATCACGGAAGAGATCGAGGGGGCGGCTTCCGAAGAAGGAACCGCCGAAGGCAGCGGCGGCATGCGGAGCAAGGTCCTGGCGGCAAAAAAGGTGACAGCCTTCGGTATCCCCTATATCATCGCCCGGGGGAAAAAAGCGGGGGTTCTGGAGGATATTTTCGCAGGGAAAGACACGGGTACCCTCTTCCTGCCTGCCCGGGAACCGCTCAACAGCCGTAAATACTGGATTGCGTTCACACTCCGGTCTCAAGGCAAGCTTTCCGTCGACGAAGGGGCCCGCAATGCCATCATTGAGGCGGGGAAAAGTCTTCTTCCTTCGGGAATCGTCGATGTCGAGGGAGACTTTACGATCGGAGATCCCGTCAGTTGCGTTGATCTGCAGGGTGTCGCTTTCGCCAAGGGAATCGTCAATTACAGCGCCGCCGAAATCAGGATGATCATGGGTTTGAAATCGTCAAAGATCAGCCAGGTGCTCGGCTATAAAGACTATGACGAGATCATTCACCGGGATAACATGGCCGTCATGGAACACCGGAAAGCCCCAAAAAGCAGAACATCCCCAAAAGGGAAAAAGACCCCTCGCAACGGCAGGGTTGGATGATCAACATATCGGTGGAAACACCTAATAATTCCT
>CAZIPU010000072.1:0-9903 GCA_964541005.1 uncultured Syntrophales bacterium
TAGCACGATTTTTAATCAAAACCTAAGAGAGATATGAAGAAAAACTTGCGTCCCTTAAGGATCCGCGCAGTCAGGACCGGCTTGGCGAAATGGGGCCATCGGATCGCGAATGATGAAGATGAAGGATTTTCACGGGACCATTTTTTGATGAATCCGCAAAAAGTTCATCTTCGTCGTTTTGAGGAGCAACCGTGACGCAAAATGTTTCATTACATTAAATTCTTCGCGCTTGTTCAGAATAACAAATTGAACATTTTTCGACTTTTTACAAGGCTGTCTGTTTCTTAATTAATCGTAGACATATCTCACGGCATCAGATAGATGTCAGATCGTTGTAAATAAACCCCGGGAAAACGAGATCAGAAACAGCATAAAAATTAGGATGATTTTTCCAAAATATCAAACCTTCACTCATTTCATGGGATACAATTCTGCATGCCTGCCAATCAATTCGCTAGACTGCCCGCCATAATCCTGTCCGCGATCCTCGGAGCCGTCATTTATTACAGTGTGGAAATCAGTCCTCTCGATTTTTGGATACAGGATTCCCTGTATGATTTCGGGGAAAAGACCTGGTTGATCGACCGACACAGTTTCTGGCCCAAGCTTATTCTTTACCAGTTGATTAAAATCCCCCTGGTGGTTGTGGGAACGGGCGCCCTCGTTTTGTTCCTTCACACTTTTTACCGGACCCGGTATAAGCGGAACCGAGGGATATTCTTGTATCTATTCATGTGCATGGCGGTTGTTCCCTTGACCGTTTCATCTCTGAAATACGTCACCAATACTTATTGTCCATGGGACATCTGCCGCTATGGTGGAGAGCAACCCTATGTCAAAGTCCTGGCCTCCTATCCTTCTGATTATTCGCCGACAGATGGCGCTGCAAGATGCTTTCCCGCCGGTCATGCCTCCGGCGGTTTTGCTCTGCTGGCCTTCTTTTTCATCGTCCGGGGATGGTGCCGGAAGTTGTTGGCTTTAGGTTGCGCCTTGGGAATAGGCTGGACCATGGGAATTTACCAGATGATGAAGGGTGCCCACTTTTTCTCACATACTCTGGCCACCATGATTTTGGCCTGGATTCTATGTCAGGTGATTTTTTATCTCCTTACGACAATTGTGGATTCAAGACAAAAACCTCGCGTGGATCCTGGCAAGTCTTAAAGTTCACCTTTGCCGTGATCCACGGAGAAACTGTCAGGACTGAGATCTGAAGATAACCGCATATTTCCCCATATAGGGCCAAACATATTTCGGTGTTAATCCTGGAGCAACAGGGGCAGGCCATTCCCGGAAATAGGCTAGGATGTACCCCTGGGGATGGTCTTTAAGCCAAAGAGGAACTTGATCAAAAGTGCGGATTGTTTCAAGAGGCCAATCAAGACGGCCGAGAAAATGAAACTGATCATAATATACACCTACATAGGCTAACGAATATTTTTTATTTTCCATCTGTTTCAAGACCGACGCAATGGGACGAACATCGTAATAGGGTCTGGCTTGAGAAAAAACAGCCGCATGGACCACACCCATTGCCAAAATGATGCAAAATGGGCTGCCCCATACAATAGTTCCAGCCGTTCTGGCGGGAAAGAACGCCGCGACAAGACCGGCAAGAATTAAAATAAGTCCGTATACAGGACTGACCCTCGCAACCCAGGGAGGAAGCCTGATCCCGCACAGAAAGCCGTCAGGTATGGCCATCAACAATATTCCCACCATCACAAGGAACATCGCTAAAGGCATCAAATCGAACCGGCCTGCCGAACTGCCCGTTGTGATACGCGCCACAAGCAGTGAAAAGGCCGGGAAAAGCGGCAGCAGGTAGTATACCTGTTTCCCGCTGATAATGGAGAAAATGATCAGGGATGGAATCAGCCAGCTCAGACAAAATCGAATCCCCGAATCAGATAAATCAAGCTTCCGGATATTCCGCCATAACAGGGGACTGACCGTCCAGGGGAAAAGGATGACCGGAATCAGCGGAACATACCACCACCATGAACGTCCATGGGCAAAAGATCCCGTGAGTCGCCCTGCCGTCTGACCCCACAGAATCGCCTTTGCATACTCGGGGCCGCCGCTTTGCGCCGCCGGCAGGACCCAGGCGAAAGAAATCGCTGCCGCCAGCATCAGGGAAAAACTCACCCCTCCGATAAATTGGATGTACCCTTTTCCGGAGGCATTCTTGCGCCACCAGGCAACAGAAACGGCGACCATGACGTAAGGAATCAGTGTGACGGGGCCTTTCGACAGGATACCCAAGCCCAAAGACACGCCTGCGGCAACCCAGAGCCAATAGCGGCCTCTTCGCCCAGCGGCATTGTACAGGCATAAAAGACTGATAAGGACAAAAAATACGACCAGCATGTCGTACATGACTACGGTGGTAAATAATGTCCATAGAACAAATCCCAAGAGCACATGCGGCGCTCTCGATGCAATATCATGCTTGTCCGGCCAAAGATTTCGGGCGAAAAGGAAGGTCAGGAAAAGGCAACCCAGGCCAAACAGGGGGGGAAGCAAACGCGGCCACCACTCGTTAACGCCGAACAATTGCCAACCGGCGAGGATCAACCAGCATAAAAGCGGGGGTTTGTGACTGTATGGGATTCCATTTAGATGGGGGACCAATAGATTTCCGCTCTGCCACATTTCCCAGGCGACGGAAACACAACGGGTTTCATCGATGGGGAGCAGCGGACGGGTAAGCGTGACACTACCCCAGAGAATCAGCCAGAGACAGATCAGCGAGATGCCCGTCAGCGAAGACATCTGGTTAACGGAACGATTTTTCATGATACCTCGGTCTTATTCTTTCGATCCATATCTTACGACATATGGATTATTCACCAACCAAGGACAAATATACATCGACAAAAATATGATACGCGTCAATCAATCTTTTCCAAAGGATCGCATGGCACCCCTTTTCGTCGGATCACCAATGACGCTGTCTTCATGACGACGAATGACACAATCTCCCTGCCTTGTTGATATAGAGCTCTTCATGACGGGATGTGTACCGGGATATCTTTTCCACAAGGCAAACATCCGCCCCCTTTAGATCGGGTTGCTGCTTTTCCATGGCCAGCAATAGGAAAGATTCCCCTTTTCCTATCTTTCTCTTCACTTCTTCGTCGGTGACAACCGGAATCGGCCGACCATAGTAATAGACCAGTTGGATTGATACCTTCTCGAGAAAATAAACAGGGTTGTTATCACGGAGACGGTCGATTCTGTCTGCAAGGGGTTTGAGGGCATCAAACCGATAAGACATGACATGAGGCTGTATGAAAAGATAGAAAACGATCAGCAGCGCGATCACGGATCCGCTAAAAGCGGTCAGCACGGCCGGCAGAGGTTTCCACCGTTGTTTCGCTTCCTCAAACCAGTAAGCCAGGGCCAATCCCATCCAGACCGCCAATGCCGGATAGAGGGGGAGAATATATTTTTCGCTTTTGGAGTCAAAGAACGAAAAAATGATCAGGGGAACGAGGGTTACCAATCCGAAGTATCGTCCGGCAAGGGTCGTGAATAATCTCTTGAAGAGTGTCCGGGGGCGCCGGAAAAAGACCAGAAACCAGGGGGCAATGCCTCCCGCCAAATGACGCAGATAGAAATAAAAAGGATCGCCCTCTTTCTGCACCACTTTATCGGAAACCTGGCGTTCGAATGTTTCCCAAAGCGGCATACCCTGCAGATAGCTCTCAATATACAGGAACCATGGAAGCGCAATGATCATGAAAAGCAGCCATCCGCGCCAGGCGAGCAGACCATACAATGCCCGCTTGCTGTGAAACAGCAATCCATAAAGGAGTACGGGAGGAAAGAAGAACAGCAGTGCCACAGGCCCCTTGGTCATAAACGCAAGCCCCAAAAGGGCATAAGAAACGTACAGAAAACGGGAGAAACCTTTTTCCAGATATTCATAATAAAAAAGAACGGAGGCGAAAGTGCAGAAAGACAGAAGCATGTCGAGCTCACCCACCCTCGCCATCTGGGTGAAAAAATAGGAAGTGGTCAGAATCAAAACCGCGAAAAGCGACGGCCACCGTCCTATCGGTTTTCTTAACCGGGCAAAAAGGAGCCAGGCCGCCCCAAAGGCGCTCAGTCCCGAGGGAAGGCGCATGACCCATTCCGCACTGCTGTGGAACAGCAAACCCAGTGTCGCCCCGATCCAATAAAACAGGGGTGGTTTTTCCAGATAGATTTGACCGTTCATGGTGGGGATAAGCCAGTTTTTTCCGGCCAGCATTTCCTGCAGAACAACCAGGCGGCGTCCCTCGTTATGCGTCAGCACCGGGATGGACCAAATCCCTGCGAAGAATACGAAAAATGATCCGGCAAGCAGAAGCCAGAAGAAAATCCGGGACAGACGGTCCTCACCCTGTTCATTGACGGAGATAGCGTTTTGACGCTCTTTCATAGGATTTTCTGACATTTGGAGGTCCATGACTCCTGCATCCCCGGACGGACAGATTCAAGGCAAGCTTTTCCCGGTTGCAATCGCGAACCGGAGTTGCGTTTCGTTTATGCGGGCACTTTCTTTCTCTTCTGCCTTTGAATGAGCATCAGGTTACGAACGTAGATCAAAAGGCCGGTGGACTGTCCGACGATAAATACGATATCCTTGCGAATGAGGGCGTAGATCAGCAGCAACAGGCTTCCGCCGATGCTGAAATACCAGAATATCTCCGGAACGATGCTTTGCTTGTGCTTCTCGGAATGAATCCACTGGATGAAAAAACGCATGAAGAACAGGAATTGACCTGCGAAACCGAGAACAAGAATAAAGGTTTCCGAACTAAACATGGCGTTCTCCAATTTCGATCTTAAGACAGCGCCGGATCATCCAGCGAACCACCATCACATCGTATAATCCTTGAATGCCGCGTTTCAGGTTTCCGTATTTTGACGTTCCCCGTGTACGGGGCCTGTGATGAACCGGCACTTCTATGACCCTCGCCCCCTCCTGCCGCATCAGGGTCGGCAGGAACCGGTGAAATCCCTGATACATCCGGATCCGCAAAAGCATGTCGGCCCGCATCACCTTGAGGGAACATCCCGTATCGTTGATTGTTTCCCAGGTCAGACGATTACGAACATCATTGCCGATCCGGCTGCCGATTTTTTTCCAGGCGGTATCCCGGCGATCGGTACGCCAGCCGTTGACCATGTCATATTCTCCGTAGAATTGCAGCAGTTTGGGAATATCGGCGGGATCGTTTTGCAGATCGGCATCCATGGTGATGATCACATCACCACTCGCATGCTGGAACCCGGCGTAGAGGGCGGCTGACTGGCCCGCATTACGGACAAATGATAGATAGTGTACTCTGCTGTCGGCGGCGGCAATATTTTTTATGACATCCAGAGTTCGGTCATTGCTTCCATCGTCAATCAGTAATATTTCATAATTGTAGCCTAGACTTTCGGCAACGCCACCCAATTCATCATGCAAAGGAACAAGATTGTCTTCTTCGTTATAGACCGGAATGATGAAAGATATTTTTTCCGTAAGCATTATCCTTTCTTAATCTGGATGTTATTTCGACAAATCCTTGCTCGCACCGATTATCGTCAAGTCAGTTGACCATTGAATTATGGGATCGCCTTCAAAGTATTCGAGTATCGTCACTTCATCAGCACAAACCGGTCTCCTGTTGTCCCGTCTGCACGGATCATGGTCACGTCACAACGGGTTCCCTCTATTCTCACTTTGCAGAAGTGGTGCGATCGATCGCTTGCGGCCACCCATTCCGCTTTTGCCGCGGAATACAGGGGAGAACCTCCCCCGCCCGTCACAATGTATGTGACCCCTTTTATCCTTTCCGTGCGCTCATAAATATGATCGTGCCCTGAAAAAACCAGAGAAACACCGCCTTGTTCGAATAATGGACTTAGAATCATGCGTTCGTTGAGATTGCTGCCATGTTTCCCTGTGCTGTAGAGAGGCTCATGCAGAAAGACAATTTTCCATCTGATGTGGGCTGATTTCTTCAGGTCTTCAGCAAGCCACTCGTATTGGGGCGAGCCGGGATCGAAGGGCAGATAACTGTTGAGGGCAACGAAGTGGGCCTCGCCAATAGTGAATGAGTAGTACGCTTCATCACGATAGAAATGGTTGACCGGCAGCGCAAAATACCTGAAGTAAAGTGCATCATTCCCATATTTCACCCCGTCGTGGTTACCCATGGTGGAATATATGGGGACTGTCTCTCCGGCAGACGTCTTGTCACAGATAACAGAAAAATAATCCCGCCAGTCTTTGGCATCTTTGGTCATATCCCCGGTATTTATAATAAAAAGCGGCCTGGCTTTCAGAATTTGCCTTAAGACCTGAACATGATTTTCATTGTTTGGACGGGTATCGCCGTAAACGGCGAATGTAAACGGTTCTCCTGGCATGACCGCCGTACGGAACGTATAATCCTGCTTCGACTTTCCGGACAGGACGCGATAGTGGTATTCTCTTGACGGTTCGAGACCTGTAAGCGTTACACTATGTAGCCGCTTCGGTTTATCCTCCCTCACGGAAAATCCGTAAGCCGTCGTTTCTCCATATTCAACGACAGTCGGCGTTGGAACGGAAGTATGCCAACTGACGACAATCGAATTTTCCGTTACCTGGGAAAGGTAAGGCCGGGTGGACAAGCTGTGGGAGGCATTTGTGCAGGAAAGTGCCAGAAAACAAAGCAGCAAAAATTTTATTTTATTCATCTTATCCGTCATCTGCCGTCATTTCCCTCTTCAAGGTAAGCGAAAAACTTGATGAAGTGCGATGCCTTTCCGAACATGCAGCCTTTATTTGCTGAAGCGGGTTACTTCTTTCATAATCTGGAGAAGCACCGGTTTATGACTCTGGAAGAAAACCTCCGGATTCTTAATCTTGTTATCATTTCGGGTCGTTACTTCCTGCCTTGCGGAAAGGCCGTTGTACCTGAAAGTCGCCTTATATTCGTTATCCACATATGCAAGGGTGTGCCAGTCGCCCAGAACCGTAAAGTTATGGACCGCCGGCCCCAGCAGGTTGAACCCCAGACCGTAAGATTCCGCAGGCGACGTAACACCCAGAAGCGGTAACAACGTCGCCGGGATGTCCAGATGGCTGGTCAGGGTATCCACCCTGCGCGGATCCATACCCGGCACCCAGAGCACGAGCGGCGTGCGGGTCTGTTCTTCGACAAAGCTTGAATTGTGCCCCCAATGACCTTTTTCCATGAATTCCTCTCCATGATCTCCCGTCAGGATCACGATCGTGGAATCCAGCAGTCCATGTTCTTCGAGATACTTGAGAACCCGGCCGTACTGGCTGTCCAGATGGTGGCAGGAATTGATATAGCGGTTCCTGATCAGTTCGATGTCCCGCCCGGGGTTCATTGTGGCATAATTGAATTCTTCCAGGTAGGGCGTCCGAATCACGCTTTCGGGAGGGAAATAATATCGCGCATGGGGCGATTCAAAAAACATGAAGGTCATAAAAGGACGGTCCGGTTCCCGTCTCTCAATGAAATCGAGCATGCGCGTCACGTTCTCCCGGTCATGCTGCCACCCCAATCCCGGAGGAAGATCGTTTACATCGTGAAGAAGTTCCCGGGGTACCCGAACGAAGATGGTCTGATCGAATTCCGGGTAACTGAATTTCGCGCTGCTGAACATCTGCATCTGGTAGCCTTCCCGGAGAAGAACATCCATGATGACGGGTCCCTTCCGTTCATTCAGGAAACTGAACCAGTAGTTTCCGTAGAGGCCATAGAACATGGAAAACAGGCTTTGACGGGTTCCGTTACTGCTGCCGTAATGATTTTCAAAGCGGATTGCCTTCTCCGAAAAAGCCCAGGTTTCAGGCATAATCTCCGGGGGCAGCATATCGGCACGCAGAGATTCCGCCACCAGCCAGACGATATTGTATCGTTTGTGCTCCTTCTGTTCCTTGACAGGGGCAAGGGGATAGCGAACATGGATACTTTTCGTATCCATCCGGAGACCAGTCGTTTTCTCCGGTTCAACCCCGATGGATTTGGCCAGCTTGTTGAATGTCAGGGGCATATACAGGGGAAAGACATCGGTTGCGGTCATGACGGGGGCATAGGCATAGAGCTTGCTGACACCATAGGTGAAGCTCTGCAGGATCATCAGAACCAGAAGCATCACCATGGAAAGAACAAGCCGTTTGCGATTGAAGAGGCGCAGACAGAAACGGCGAATTGGTTCGAGACAGATCAGCACCAGCATCAAAATGGTTTGCAGGATCAGGAAACCGAAGATAATGCCGCCGAAAGTTGCAAAAGACGCCATGTCTCCACCCATGGACTCGATTCCCCCCGGGGTTAAGACCAGATTCCACACAAAACCGTTGATGTGAAAACTGTAGAAGCGGAAAATAAAGCCGTCGGCAAAGATCACCACCTGAAGGATCCAGGTCAAAAGGACCGCCAGGCCATACAGGATCCATGGGGAATGGACATGGATCTTATTCAGAAAGTTTTTCATCGCCGGCAGAGACAGGATTGTTTTCAAACCTGCCAGAAGCAGGATAACGGGCAGAAGGTAGAGGAAGCTATAGCTCAGATAAACCGCTGCTGAAAAAAACAGGGGAATGACATCGACACGCCCGATCTGGCTCAGGAAGGCCGATGTATTCAGAAGCAGGAGCAGGTAAGAAAGCCCCAGGTATGGGTACAGCAATTCCGAATCGATGGCTTGGTTCCGCATATCCGTATGAAAAGTTGATTTAGCCCGGTGTGCACCGAAGCACTTTTACGTTCCCCAACTAGCATACGGATGATTATGGGAAGATTATGTAATGATTATGATTTAGTAATGTGTCCCCCCTTCGGGAAACATCATGATTCAAAATAGCTGCATAACAGATCGTCATTCCGGAACAAGGATTTCCGCATGATGAATTATACATAGCCGTCCGGTGACATGATTCGGGACGAGGCACCCGAAAGCAATCGCTACCGGGAAAGGATTACGGTGAAGGTACTGCCCTTGCCAGGCTGGCTGACCACCGTAATATCGCCTCCATGAGCATGGGCGACGGCAAGGGCCAGGCTCAGGCCCAGTCCGAACCCCTGTTGAGAACGGCTTCGGTCGCAACGGTATAACCGTTTGAATATATGAGGGATATCTTCCTCGGCAATTCCGATCCCGGTATCACTGAAGGCGATTTTAATCCGGCCGTTTTCAACGAAAGACGAAACGGTTACCATTCCTCCGGCAGGGGTATATTTAATGGCGTTTTCCAATAGATTAATGATCATTCTCTGAAGACCGGCGGCGTCTCCCATCATCTCCAACCTGTCGGGAACATGATTCAGAAGATGGACCCCTTTCTCCTCGGTGATGGGGGAAAACAGTTCAAAAGCGTCTCGAATGATCTGCGACAGATCAACCTTCTTTGCCTCTCTTCCGGAAATACCTGATTCTTCTTTTGAAATCATCAGCATGGTGTCGATCATCTGCAGAAGGTTGTCGCATTCTTCGATCGTACCGGCAGCCAGTTCCTGAATGTCATCACCGTTCTTCGCCTTGCCGAGCTGCGTTTCGGCGGCCACCCTCATCCGGGTGATGGGGGTTTTAAGATCATGGGCAATATTATCCGTTACTTCCTTCAGGCCTCTCATCAGGTCATGGATATGATCCAGCATGCGATTAAAGGTTTTGGCAAGCAGCTCTATCTCGTCACTCTTGGATTTGATATGAACCCTCCGGTTAAACGCTCCCGCCGATATATCCAATGCGGTTTTCGTTACCTCTTCGACGCCTGACAAGGCGCGGTTTGCCATAAACCATCCGATCACCGCGGAAAAAAGAACAAAGAAAATCATGATCGGCGTTATAAGCGCTTCGAATGCATGAATGAACCGGTTTTCCTGTTCAACGGATATCCCC
>CAZIPU010000073.1:0-9868 GCA_964541005.1 uncultured Syntrophales bacterium
CGACGACAAACACGGTTGTTTCCAGACAGGCCAGGTACATGTGCAGAAAAGCGACCCCAAAATCAGGATTGAAGATCGCCCGAAAATAATCGGTTACGACGTAATGGATGCCGTTGAAAACGACGCCTGCGGGCGTCTGCATCCAGGAGTTGGCCGACATGATCCAGAAGGCGGAAATTGTGGACCCCAGGGCGACCATCCCCGTTGAAAACAGGTGCAGGCCGGGAGGCAGGCGTTTCCATCCCCAGACCATGATGCCCAGGAAGGCCGACTCCAGCATGAAGGCCGTCGTGGCCTCGATGCCGATCAGTTCGCCGATGAATCCCCCGCGTTCCGCCGCGAAACGGGCCCAGTTCGTGCCGAACTCGAACGAAAGGGGGATTCCCGTCATCACACCCATGGCGAAATTCAGGATGAACAGTTTTGTCCAGAACCGGGCCTGCCGGTAGTAGAAGGGGTCCTTCCGTTTCAGCCAGAGCCATTCCATGCAGAAAATCCAGACGCTGAGGCCGATGCCCATAATGGGCCAAAGGATATGAAACAGGGCCTTGAAGGCAAACTGCATTCGGGACAGGATCAGGGCATCAGAGAAAAAATCCATTGAGCCTCCGCAGGTGAAACCGTTTGCGGGTGAGAATACCGGGTTGCGCAGCGACGGAATTATTTGAAATTCTGACTAGCAGGTTTGCCGGACAGCGTCAAGACCTTTGTGGCGAAAACAGGGCGAATGGTGTAAGCAGATTCGGAAAAGGAGATCTTTGCCTCAGATGAAGAAAATCCGTATCGTGACCGAATTCGAACCCCGGGGGGACCAGCCCCGGGCGATCACGGAGCTTGTCCGGGGAATCGAGGAAGGGAAAAGGCACCAGGTTCTCCTGGGGGTGACGGGATCGGGAAAGACCTTCACGATTGCCAAGGTCATCGAAGCGATTCAGCGACCGGCCCTGGTCCTCGCACCGAACAAGACGCTGGCGGCCCAGCTCTACGCCGAATTCAAGAACCTCTTTCCGGACAACGCCGTCGAGTATTTTGTCAGCTATTACGATTATTACCAGCCCGAAGCCTACATTCCCAGCACCGATACCTACATCGAGAAGGATTCGTCCATCAATGACCTCATCGACAAAATGAGGCACGCCGCAACGCACAGTCTGTTTGAAAGAAACGACGTGATCATTGTCGCCAGCGTTTCGTGCATCTACGGACTCGGATCTCCCGAGGCCTATTCGGGGATGCTCGTTCGCCTGGAGCAGGATATGGAAACGGATCGTCAGGAAGTCCTGCGAAAACTCGTTGAAATCCAGTACGAACGGAACGACGTGGATTTCCACCGCGGCACCTTCCGGGTCCGGGGCGATGTCGTGGAAATCTTCCCCCCCTACGAAGAAGACCGGGCCTACCGGGTCGAATTCTTCGGCGACACCGTCGAGGCCATCTGGATGACGGATCCCCTGCGGGGCAGGAAGATCGAAGAACTGAAACGGATTGCCGTTTACCCCGGCAGCCATTACGTGACCACCCGGGACAACCTGAACCGCGCCATCGACGATATCCGCGCAGAATTAGCGGTTTGCCTGCAGGATATGAAGCAAAGCAATAAGCTTCTGGAATACCAGAGGCTGGAACAGCGGACCCATTTCGACATCGAGATGATGGAGGAGATGGGCTACTGCCAGGGCATCGAAAATTATTCCCGCCACCTGACGGGACGAAAACCCGGAGAACCCCCGCCCACCCTCATGGAATACCTGCCGAAGGACGCGGTGATCATCCTCGATGAAAGCCATGTCACGGTGCCTCAACTGATCGGCATGTACCGTGGCGACCGTTCCCGTAAGGAAACCCTGGTCAAATTCGGGTTTCGCCTGCCGTCGGCGCTGGACAACCGACCCCTGCGATTCGAGGAGTATGAGCGGTTTTCCCAGCCGCGCATCTACGTTTCGGCGACGCCCGCCCGCTACGAAATGGAGAAAGCGCAGGGGCGGGTGATCGAGCAGATCATCCGGCCGACGGGACTGGTCGACCCGGAGATCGTCATCAAGCCCGTCACCAGCCAGGTGGACGATCTCCTGGGGGAGATCCGGCAACGGGTCAAGATGGGGGAGCGTGTCCTCGTGACGACCCTCACAAAACGGATGGCGGAAAATCTGACGCGTTATTACGAAGACCTTGGGGTTCGGGTGAGGTACCTCCACTCCGATGTGCAGACCCTCGAACGCGTCGAAATCATACGGGATCTCCGCCTGGGGCAATTCGACGTCCTGGTCGGCGTCAATCTCCTGCGCGAGGGGCTTGACCTGCCGGAAGTATCCCTTGTCGCCATTCTGGACGCTGACAAGGAGGGATTTCTCCGATCCGAGCGTTCCCTCATTCAGACCAGCGGCCGGGCTGCCAGAAACGTGTCGGGACAGGTCATCATGTATGCCGACCGGATAACGGGATCGATCCGGGCCTGTCTCGACGAAACAAACCGGCGGCGCAAGATACAACAGCGGTATAACGAAGAGCACGGTATCACCCCTGAAACGGTCAAGGCCCAAATCCACGACATCCTGCATTCGATCTACGAAGCCGACTATGTGGATATGGCACCGGTTTCGGAAGAGATTCCTGCGTACCGCACGACGGGGGACCTGGAAGAGGAAATCGCCAGGCTGACGGGAGAGATGAAAAAACTGGCAAAAAATCTGGAGTTTGAGAAAGCTGCCGAAATCCGGGATCAGATAGCGGAGTTGCGCAGCTGGATTCTAAAGTAAGGCTTGCAAAACAGGATTTCATTGAAACGAAAGCCGGATTTTGCTAGCGTGACGGCGAAAAACAAGCCGTTGAAAACGGAAACAACAAAACAATATCCGTAAAAAGCCCATTTACCCCTCCCCTTGCGGGAGGGGATCAAGGGGAGGGGTAAATAACATCAGAAATACGGCACTTATCACCCTAACCCAACCCTCCCCCGTTAAGAGAGAGGGAATATTTTAAGGGTTCGATAGCAATGTAAAACAAGAAAAATGATCGACCTTTTAGAACGATACCAAAGGAGTCCGATGCAGATGGAACAAAAGATCACCATTCTATCCCAGGACGTGGCCAACCGGATTGCCGCCGGAGAGGTGGTCGAAAGACCGGCCTCCATCCTGAAGGAGCTCCTGGAAAACGCCATCGATGCCGGTGCCACCGACCTGACCGTCGAACTGGAACAGGGGGGCTGCAAGACCATCCGGATCGTTGACAACGGCGAAGGGATCGGCGGCGAAGAAATGGCCCTGGCCTTCCAGCGGCATGCGACCAGTAAGATCCGCTGTATCGACGACATTTTCCATATCATGACCTATGGTTTCCGGGGCGAGGCTTTGCCGAGTATTGCCTCCATTGCCAGGGTCGAGATGATCAGCCGGCGCCGGGGGGCGCTTTCCGGTAACCGTATCGTCCTGGAAGGAGGAAAAATCGAGACCGTGGCCGAAACGGGATGTCCGGAAGGAACGTCGGTCAGGGTAACCCATATCTTCGATCACGTTCCCGCGCGAAAGAAATTTCTCAAGTCCGTTTCGTCGGAGCAGGCCGCCTGCATGGAAGTCCTGGTCCGGGTGGCCCTGTCCCGTCCGGATATCCGGATGAAAGTCATATCCAACGGCCGGGAAATTCTTTACGTTCCCCATGCCTCCGGCCTGGACGAGCGGCTGCCCCTGGTTCTCGGTGAAGACACGGCGGAGCACATGGAGGCGATCGAGGCCCAGCGGCCGGACATCCGTTTGACGGGATTTATGACCAGGCCGGAATATTCGAGATCCAACACGAAAGGGTATCAATTCTTCGTCAATGGCCGCTTCGTCCGGGACGCCCTGATCAGTCATGCCGTCATGACGGGATACAGGCGGGTCATCCCGGAAAAACGCTACCCCGTTGCGGTTCTTTTTTTCGAGGTATCAGCCGGGGATGTGGATGTGAACGTCCATCCGGCGAAAACCGAGGTCCGCTTCCGCAATCCCCGCGACATCTACGATTGCGTTGTCGAGGCGGTTGTGTCGAAGCTGGCCGTTTTGCCGGGGGAAAGGCATCCGCTGTCCGATTCGGAACGGAAGAAAGAGGACGACACCTATCACCAGCGGGTGGAAGAAGCCCTGAAACGCTATACCCTGGTGACGGGTGGAAATCGGCCGACCTTCCAGGTCCGTCAGGAAAGAAAAGAGGCGGAACCTCTTTTCAATATGCGGTTCCGGGATGTTCCAACGCAGAGCGGCGCGGACAAACCCGACAACCGGATTGAATCCGGCGTAAGGTTTTCGGGTCTCACCTACCTGGGGCAAGTCGGGGCCACCTACCTGGTTTTCACGGATGGGGAGCGTCTCGTTCTGATGGACCAGCACGCCGCCCATGAACGGGTCCTCTTTGAAAAAATCCGGTCGGATGCGGTCGGCAGGGAGACGTTTCGACAGAACCTGCTCGTACCCGAAGTCATCAGCCTGTCGCCTTCGGAATATGAACAGTTCATGCAGTTGACGGAACCCCTTTCCATGGCGGGCCTCGATATCGAACCTTTCGGGGGGAATGCGGTCGTTCTGAAAACGATTCCCGCTCTCCTGGCGAACCTGTCTCCCCGGAAATTTCTGCCGGATTTGGTGACGGAAGTCATGGACGGCGCCAGCCCTGTCTCACCCGTCGCCCTCAAGGAAAAAATATTTGCCGTCATGGCCTGCAAGGGGGCCGTCAAGGCCAATCACACCCTGAGTGCCGATGAAGTGTCGGCCCTGTGCCGGGAAATGGACAAAATCCCCTTCAACGCGACCTGCCCGCACGGAAGACCCGTCTATCTGATCTACTCCATGGCGGATCTGGAGAAACTCTTCAAGCGGACATGAAAAGCCACACTTCCCCCTCCCTGGTTGTAATCGTCGGCCCCACGGCCTGCGGAAAGACCGCCGTTGTCCATGCCATGGCCGACGCCATGCCCGGTCCCATCATCAGCGCCGATTCCATGCAGGTCTACCGGCACATGGATATCGGCACGGCAAAGCCGGCGCGCCCGGAACGGGAGAAACGTTCCTATCATCTGATTGACGTTGTCAATCCCGATGAGGCGTTTAACGCGGCCATGTTCCTGGAGATGTCCCGGGACGTCATCGACCGGCAGGTGCAATCCGATGCGCCCGTTTACGTGGTGGGAGGGACGGGCCTGTACGTAAAGATTCTCCTCGGGGGACTCATCCCGGGGCCGGGACCGGACGAACAGTTGCGGATGAAATACAAGGAGCTGATCGAAAAGCACGGGAAGTCCCGCCTGTATGAGTTGCTCTGCGCGCGTGACCCGGCGGCAGCCGGACGGATCAAGCCCAACGATTCCGTTCGCACGATAAGGGCCCTCGAAGTTTTGGATTTGACAGGCGAATCCATTACAAAAAAACAGGCGGACCACGCGTTTCGGGGTGCCGGCTCGTATCGCTATCTGAAAATCGGGATCAAAACGGAGCGGGACATCTTACAGCAGCGAATCGAAAAACGGGTCGAACAGATGATCGACCAGGGCCTTGTCCGGGAGGTCGAAAGTCTGCTGGATATGAACTACGGTCCGGACCTGAAGCCGATGCAATCCCTGGGTTACCGTCACATGGTCCGGTACATCCGTGGGGAATGGCGTCTCGATGAAGCGGTATCGACCATGAAACGGGATACCTGGCAATATGCGAAAAGGCAGATGACATGGTTTAAAAAGGATGATGAAATACAATGGATCGGGATGGACGATCCGGCGGCGATCGGAAACCGGATCGGGAGCTTTCTGCGGGAGGAGCGGGCCGGGGGTGAAAAACCTTGACTTCAAGAGACGTTAAATATATGGAAATACCCGAAGTCGGGGGGGCCGGCGGCGCAAAATCGAAAGATGCGGATTGATGAAAGGAGAACGCCTTGGCGGGTCAAAGTAAAGCGAAATGGTTTCTGATCATTCTGGCGGTTTTCATTGCCGTGACGATGCTGGCCTGTGGTGCCAGGAAGAAAAAAACGACCGTCAGGATTGAACCGCCGGATATCTATACCGATGGGGGAATGAAGCTGCTGGAGCAGGGACGGTACGAAGAGGCGGATCGGGAATTTGCCTGGGCCCTGAAACAGAATCCGAAAAACGCCAGGGCATCGATCGGCATGGGGCTGGCCAAAATCCACCAGGGGAATCCCGATGCGGCGTTGGACTCGCTGGAAGCCGGATGTAAATACGCGAAAAGAAATGAAGATAAGCTGTTCTGCAAAGTTTCCCGCATTCGTATTTACACCTTGAACAAGCAGGACCGGGGATGGTTTCTCGAAACCAGAAGTGCCTTTGACGAGGCGGTCAAGATCAATCCGCAAAGCAGCGATGCATTCTATTATATGGGACTGGCCTGCAAGGAGAACCTGAATTTTGATGAAGCGGGCAGGATGTTCCGGGAAGTCGTCGGAATCAACGATACCCATGTAAACGAGGCGCAGCACGAACTGGAGCAGATTCAAAAGATCCGGCGGACGATGGCCACCACCAAGACCGGGAGGGCGATCGCCCTGAAGGAACGCATCAGCCGGGCGGATTGTGCGGCGCTGATCGTGGAAGAAATGAAGCTGGAAAAGATTTTGAACCGGCAGGCGGCAGCGGAAGGGAAGGGCGTCATCAGCGCAAAGAAGCCGGGGAAAAATGCGACGGCCAATACGGCGAAAGACATTGCGGATCATCCCTTCCGGACGCATATTGAAAGCGTCTTGCTCCTGGGGATCGCAGGACTGGAAAAGTATCCCGACGGAACGTTTCGTCCGGAAGAGTACCTCAACCGTGAAACGTATGCCGTGATCATGGCAGACCTGATGGAGAAACTGACAGGGAACCTGGCGTTGAAAAAGCCCTTCGAGGGAGCCGAATCCCCCTTTGCGGATGTCAAAACGGACCTTCCCGGCTACAGTGCCGTCATGATGGTTACGTCACGGGGCATTATGGAACCGAAAAATAAAAACAGTGCGGAATTCGCTCCCCTTGGGGCGGTTTCGGGAGCGGATGCCCTGTCGGGCATGCGAAAGCTGAAAGAGGAACTGAAGATATATTGAGATAAAAACCACCCTTGAAAAAACGATCGATCTCCCACAGGAAGATCGTCGTCTTGACTCCCTCTGAATCCGCCACCGGCGTCGATATCAGGGGGATCGTGATTTTTACGCGGTTTTTTCGCGGTGGAAAAACAAGACGAATCAGGAGCAGGTCATGGTAAACGAAGAACTCAGTAAGAATTATGAACCCCACCAGGCGGAAGAGCGCTGGTACGCGTACTGGCTGGAAAATCATTTATTCCATGCGCAGGATAAAAGTGAAAAGCCCCCGTTTGCAATCGTCATCCCGCCACCCAACGTGACGGGTATTTTGCATATGGGGCATGCCCTGAACAACACCCTGCAGGACATCATTATCCGCTATAAAAGGATGCAGGGCTTCAACGCCCTGTGGATGCCGGGAACGGATCATGCCGGAATTGCAACGCAGAATGTCGTCGAGCAGGAACTGGCCAAGGAAGGCCTTTCCAGGCACGATCTGGGAAGAGAAAAATTCATCGAACGCGTCTGGGAGTGGCGCAGCAAATACGGCGGCGCCATCATCAACCAGTTGAAACGGCTCGGCAGTTCCTGCGACTGGGAGCGGGAACGCTTCACCATGGACGAGGGCCTGAGCAAGGCGGTCCGGGAGGTCTTTGTCAGGCTGTACGATCAGGGGCTGGTGTACCAGGGGGATTATATCGTCAACTGGTGTCCCCGCTGCCACACGGCCATCTCCGACCTGGAAGTCGAATATCACCAGGAGGCGAGCAACCTCTGGAATATCCGCTACCCTTACGCCGATGGAAGCGGCGACATCATCGTCGCCACGACGCGTCCCGAAACGATGCTGGGAGACACGGCCGTGGCCGTCAATCCCAACGACGACCGGTATCGTGACAAGATCGGCAAGGAAGTGATCCTGCCCCTGGTCAACCGCAGGATTCCGGTGATCGCCGATGACTACGTGACCATGGAATTCGGTTCCGGCGCCGTCAAGATCACCCCGTCATCGGACCCGAACGACTTCGCCATGGCCGGGCGGCATAACCTGGAAATCATCCCGATCATGGACGGCAACGCCATGATCAACGCCAACGGCGGACCCTATTGCGGTCAGGATCGCTACACGTGCCGCGAAAATGTGGTCCGGGACCTGGAAGAACAGGGTTATCTCGTCGGAATAGAACCCTATGCCCACAACATCGGAAAATGCTACCGCTGCAAAACCGATATCGAGCCCGCCGTTTCGAAGCAGTGGTTCGTGAAGGTCACGCCCCTGGCGAAAGAGGCCATCGCCGCCGTCGTCAAGGGAAATACGCGCATCATCCCTTCCACCTGGGAGGCGACCTATTTCGAATGGATGAACAATATCCGCGACTGGTGCATCTCGAGACAGATCTGGTGGGGACACCGGATTCCCGTCTGGTATTGCGACGCCTGCGGCAAGGTCATCGTGTCCAGAACCGATCCCGACACCTGCCCGGAATGTAATAGCACGTCGCTCAGGCAGGACGAAGACGTTCTCGACACCTGGTTCAGCTCCGCTCTCTGGCCTTTTTCCACCCTGGGATGGCCCGAGGAGACGGAAGCCCTGAAAACCTTCTATCCCACGTCACTGCTGATTACGGGATTCGATATCCTGTTTTTCTGGGTTGCCCGGATGATGATGATGGGGCTTTACAACATGAAGGAAGTCCCCTTCCGGGATGTTTACCTCCATGCCCTGGTGCGGGATGAAAAAGGGGAAAAGATGAGCAAATCGAAGGGAAACAGCATCGACCCCCTGAACATGATCGACAAATACGGCGCCGATGCCTTCCGCTTCACCCTGGCCGCCTTCACCGCCCAGGGCCGGGACGTCCGGATGTCGGAAGAGCGGATCGAAGGTTACAAGTTCTTCATCAACAAGATCTGGAATGCCACGCGCTTCACCATGATGAATCTGGAGGGCTTTTCCGGAAAAGACGAAAATCCCGGCGAGGGAAGCGGCCTGCTCCCGGATCGCTGGATACGTGCACGTTTGAACCGGACCATTGAGGAGACAACTCAGCACCTCGATGAGTATCGCTTCAACGATGCCGCCGCAAGCATCTATCAATTCATCTGGCATGAATTCTGCGACTGGTATCTGGAGCTGATCAAACCTGTCCTCTACGGAAAGGAAGAACAAGGCATGAAAGAGGATGTGCTCCGGACGCTCTACATGGTCCTGAAACAATCCCTGCAGTTGCTTCATCCCTTCATGCCGTTCCTCACGGAAGAGATCTGGCAGAAGTGCATCCGGGACGACACGTCGATCATGGTCAGTCCCTTTCCGAAGCCCATGGCCTCTTACCAGGACCTGTCGGCGGAAAAGGAGATGTCGCTCCTCATGGAGGTGATCACGAAAATCCGGAATATCCGGGGCGAAATGAATGTTCCGCCGTCCAGAAAGATCACGGTGACCATTTCGGCGCCGGATCCGGGCATGAAAGCCCTGATGAACCGGGACCGCAGTTATATCATCAACCTGGCCAACCTGGAGCAGCTGACCATCGGCGGGGATATGGAAGAGCCGAAGGGGGTGGCGACCGGCGTGGTCGCGTCGATGCGGATCTTCATCTTTCTGGAAGGGGTGGTCGATATTTCGGCGGAAAAGGAGCGTCTGAAGAAGGAAATGGCGAAAATCGAAAAAGACCTGAAAATGGTTTCCAACAAACTCGCCAATCAGGATTTCCTCCAAAAGGCGGCTCCCCAGATTATCGAAAAGGAAGAGCTGAAATTTAAAGGGTTACGTGATAAATTCGGCATCATCGAGAATCTTTACAAGAAGTTTGAAGAGATC
>CAZIPU010000074.1:0-9820 GCA_964541005.1 uncultured Syntrophales bacterium
TAAAACCGGGTAATCCTTATTATGACAAGGCCCAGTATCTTGCCCGGAAACTCGTGGAAGAGAGATTCAGCGTGATTACGGGAGGCGGCCCCGGCATCATGGAGGCGGGAAACCGGGGAGCCGCCGAGGCGGGAGGCACCTCCGTCGGGATGAATATCCAGCTTCCGTACGAGCAGAAACCGAATCCCTACGCAAATGTGTCCATCAATTACCACTACTTTTTCATCCGCAAGGTTATGTTCGTCAAATATGCCGTGGCCTATGTCATTCTGCCGGGCGGCTTCGGGACGATGGATGAGCTGTTCGAGGCCCTGACCCTGATCCAGACCAGACGCATCAAGGGATTCCCCGTCATCCTCATGGGGAGCGACTACTGGCGGGGCCTGCTCAACTGGCTGAAAAACACCATGTTGAAAGAGGGCATGATTTCCAAAGAAGACATTGATCTCATTACAATTATTGACGATCCGGATGAGGCGGTCAAGCATATCCAGAAATTCGTGATCGTGTAGCAGCCGGTCCATCTCTTCCCATCCGCATCCATTCCGGCCCTGATTGTCCAGGGCGCCGTTGTTTTCCGACTGCCGTGTCGTCCCCCCTCCCGCGTCAACAAAGCGGATGAAACGGGAGCAAGAAAAGGAGAGGATTCAATCTTATGTATTCGGAGCCATCCGGCGCGGATTATCATCGAACGCTTGAAAGCATCAAGAAGGGGAAAATCCACCCCGTTTATCTCCTTTACGGGGAAGAGGAATACCTGATCCGGGAAGCTCTGGAAGAGATGAGCGCGGCTATCGTTCCCGAGGCGGACCGGGAGTTGAATCTGTTTGCCATGAGCGGCGGACCGGACGAGACGGACCGCCTTTGCTCCACACTGGTCCTCCCCCCCCTGCTCTCTGGCAGAAAGCTGGTCGTGGTCCGCGACACCCACCTGTTTCATTCCAGAGAGACCGTTTCCCATCTGATCAAAAGCATCCGTGAACAGTTGGATAAAAATCCGCGGAAGGCGGCGGCCGCTTTCCTGACGTTTCTGGACATGACGGGCTGGAAGCTGGAGGACCTCCGGGACGGCGGGTGGAAGAGCGTCCGGGACGAGGAATGGACACGCCTGGTTGAAGGGGATGGGAAAGACGACCGGGAAACCTGGCTTCCCCGCGTGATCGATCTGTGCACCGGCCTGCAAAAGGAAACCAGGGCGGCCAAGCAGGATGAACAGCATCTGGAGGCGTTGCTCCGCCACCGGCTGCCGCCGGAGAACCATCTGATTCTCGTCGCCGAGGCCGTCGACCGGCGGAAAAAACTTTTCAAGGTGATCTCCGAACTGGGAGTGGTCCTTTATTTTCCGAAAGTCAAGGCGGAGGCGAAGCAGAAGGAACGCGTGACGGAGCAGGTGCGGGGATTGCTTTCGGAAGGGGGGAAGAGAATGGCCCCCGGAGCCTGGGACGCCCTGGGGAAAAAGACGGGTTTCCAGCTGCGCGAGTCTGTCCAGGCTGTCGAAAAGCTGATCGTTTTTGCCGGAGAGAAAACGACGATTGATGAGGCGGATGTCGAGGCGGTGGTCGGAAAATCCAAAGAGGACACGGTGTTCCAGCTCGTTGCGGCCATGACGGAGAAAAATCTATCCGCCGGCCTTGATGTGCTCCGGGAACTGATCCTTCAAGGGGTACCTTATCTGATGATTCTTGCGATGATCGGCCGTGAAATCCGTCATCTGCTCCAGGCGAAACTGCTGATCCGTTCCGGACTGCTCAAGGGTTTTCGGGCCGACATGGAGTACGGTGAATTCCAGAGGAAGATTCACCCGTCACTGAAGGACATGGCTGTCAAGGGCGTGAAAAAGGATATGGGGTTGGTGAATCAGCATCCCTATGCCGCCTACCAGGCCCTGAAGAGTTCCCGGCGTTTTACTTATGAAGAGCTCCTCTCGTATCTGGATCAACTGGTTCAGATCGACATTTCTCTGAAATCGACCGGCCGGGACGAACGGCTTCTGATCGAGCGTCTCCTGATATCCGTCTGCTCAGGAAAGGAGCGGCGAGGCCGGACCGTCGGAGACGGGTAATCCCGCCGTCGGCATTTCTCCCGGAGGCCCGCCAAAAAAAGAATTGACTTCCCTCTTTGGTTTCTGCTACTTAGCGGGGCGCTGCATCACGATTAAAATCTTTGTGATAAGGTGATTGCATCGTAAAAAAGCCGAAGAAACGTCTGTCTTGTCATTCCGGGCAAGCGTAGCGCGACCCGGAATCCATTGTTTTCATTCAGTTATGGATGCCGGATCCAGTCCGGCATGATTTGACCGGCTTTTTACGAGGCCATAAAGGATGACGAATCCGTAAAAAGTCCTGTTTGTCATTTCGGAGAGCGGCGTTCCCCCGGGTGTCATTCGAGGAGCGTCAGCGACGAAGAATCTCTTTGAAGGAAGACGCTTCGCGATCTTCAGGATGACAAACTGATAAAAGAGGGCAACGTTCAGAATAAAGAATCGAGATTTTCGACTTTTTACGGTTACATCGAGAATGTAAATCCAAAATATTGACAGGAAGGAGTATGGAAATGGAGATTAAGAATGTATGCGTATTGGGTGCCGGTCTCATGGGAAACGGGATCGCCCAGGTCTGTGCCCAGGCTGGATTCCAGGTGACCATGCGGGATATCGAGCAGCGGTTTATCGATAACGGGATGAACACCATAAAGAAAAACCTGAGCCGGGAAGTGGAAAAGGGCAAGAGGACCCAGGCCGATATGGATGCCGTCATGGCCCGTATCAAACCGACCCTCGATCTGAAAGAGGCCGCCGGTAACGCCGACGTCGTCGTCGAAGTGGTTGTAGAAGTCCTGAGCATCAAAAAACAGGTTTACAAGGAACTCCAGGAAGTCGTTCCGGCCCACTGCCTGTTCTTCACCAATACCTCCGGCCTCAGCATCACCGAGATGGCCGCGTTGACGGACCGTCCGGACCGCTTCATCGGGACCCATTTCTTCAATCCCGTTCCGGTCATGAAGCTCATGGAACTGATCATGGCTTACGAGACCTCGGAGGAGACCCTGGCCGTCGCCAAGGCCTGGGGCGAGAAGCTCGGCAAGGAATGCGTCATCGTAAAGGAAGGCCCCGCCTTCGTCGTCAACCGCGTTCTGTGCACCATGATCAACGAGGCGTTCTTCACCCTGGGCGACGGCCTGGCCACGCCGGAAGACATCGACAAGGCCATGATGCTGGGCTGCAATCATCCCATCGGCCCCCTGGCCCTGGCCGACCTGATCGGGAACGACACCCTGCTGCACATCATCGAGGGTCTCCACGCGGAACTCGGCGACAAGTACCGTCCGGCCCCGCTCCTGAAGAAACTGGTCCGGGCAGGCCGCCTGGGTCGGAAGTCGGGGAAGGGCGTTTACGATTACACGAAGAAGTAAGTCGTTGAATCTTATCCGGATTCGGTAAAACAGAAGGGCGGGTCCACGCAAGCGGATCCGCCCTTTTTTACACCGATTTCCCCCGATTTACATTCCCCAGCCCTTGGCGTTATTCGTTATCCTTAAGTTTCCCCTTCATGGCCCGGATCGTTTTCTGATAATCGCCGCTCCCGAAAACTGCCGCTCCGGCGACAAAGGCGTCGGCCCCCGCCTCGGAGGCCTGCCGGATGTTGTCCAGGGTGATGCCCCCGTCCACTTCCAGGATCGGCGGCTGCGGCAAGGAGGACATCATGCCGCGGATTTTCCCGATTTTCGACAGCATGGAACTGATGAACTTCTGACCTCCGAAACCCGGGTTGACGGTCATGACCAGGACCAGATCGCAGTCCGGCAGGATCTCCTCCAGGCACGAAACCGGTGTCGCCGGATTAAGGGAAACGCCGCCTTTGATGCCCTTTTCCCGGATGCTTGCGATCGTGCGGTGGAGGTGGGTCGCCGTTTCGACGTGGACGGTCAGAATGTCGCTTCCCGCATCGATGAAGGCGTCCAGGTAGCGGTCCGGGTCTGCGATCATCAGGTGGACGTCGAAGGGCAGGGATGTCGTTTTACGCAGGGCCTTGACAACGGCGGGGCCGATGGTCAGGTTCGGCACGAAGTGGCCGTCCATGATGTCGATGTGAATCCAGTCCGCCCCGGCTTTCTCGACGGCCTTGATTTCCTCGGCCAGGCGTCCGAAATCGGCGGAAAGAATGGATGGTGCGATTATTTTCATGGGTCTCCTTTTATTCCACTGTAAAAAATCCTTTTGTTATTCTGAGGAGCGCCGGTGACGAAGATTCCCGGGTGAAGAAAAGCGAGATCCTTCATTCCGTTCAGGATGACACCGGGAGTGTGTCCTCCGCTTTGTTGACGACACCGGGGGAGCGTCCTCCAAGTCGTTGATGACAACCGGAAGAGTGCCCTTCAGTTTGTTCAGGATGGCAACGGAAGGATGTCATTCTGAACGCAGCCGAAGAATCTCCTGAAAACGCCGATTTATCAGCTATTTCAAGTCTTTCTGGAACGTCCCACGGATACACCATGACCGGCCCGGCGTCAAGGAGAAAAGACCTTGACAGAGCGGGTAAAAATGATGAAGATGCCCGCCATGATGATCCTCTACAACATAATCCTTTTCATCGCCGTTATTTTGCTTTTTCCCTACTACGCCTTGAAGATCGCCCTGACGGGGAAGTATCGCCGGAGCATCGGCCCGAAACTGGGTTTTGTGGAGGAGAATCTCTTCAAGGCCATGAAAGGTCACCCTCGAATCTGGGTTCACGCCGTGTCCGTAGGCGAGGTCACGGCGGCAGCCCCTATCGTGGCGGCCCTTCGGGAACGGTTCCCGAAGGGGTGCATCGTTCTTTCCACGACAACCGAAACGGGCCGTCTCATGGCCGGGCGTCTTGTTGCCGGTGCCACGGCCCTGATCTATTATCCCCTCGATATTCCCTTTGTGGTGAAAAAACTGATCCGGCGGGTTCGCCCCGATATCTTCGTCCCCGTCGAAACGGAACTCTGGCCGAACTTTCTTTCCGCCTGCGGGGCCTCGGGGGTCAAGGTGGTCATGGTCAACGGCCGGATCTCCCCCCGGTCATTCAAAAAGTACAGGTTGACCCGGTTTTTCTGGAAACCCTTTCTGGAAAAGGTGGACCAGGTCGGTGTCATTTCGAAGACCGACAGGGAACGCATTATCGCCATGGGTCTTCCTGTCGGAAAGGTCCATGTTCAGGGAAACGCCAAGTACGATGGCCTGGCGGCGACGGCATCCGTGCAACTGCAGCAGAACATTGCCGCCAGACTCCACATGACCCTGCCCGAAAAGGTCTGGGTGGTCGGCAGCACCCACGAGGGGGAGGAAAAGATTGTCCTGGGGGTGTACCGCCGTCTGCTGGAGACGGAGCCCGGCCTGAAACTCATCCTGGTTCCCCGTCATATCGAAAGACGGGATCGGGTCATTAGCCTGATCCGTGAGGCGGGCTTTTCCGATTTCATCACCATGCGGGACATCAACGACGGGAAAATCCGCGACCAGGAGCGGATCGTCCTGATCGACGTTATCGGCGAGCTCTTCAAGGCCTACAGCCTGGCCGCCGTTGTCTATTGCGGGGGATCGCTTGTGCCCAAAGGGGGGCAGAACATCCTGGAACCCGCCGCCTGGGGGAAGGTCGTTTTCTACGGCCCCTCCATGGAGGATTTCCAGAACGAGAAGGCCCTCCTGGAAGAAGCCGGGGCGGGGATCTGCGTGACCGGTGCAGAGGATCTCTATCTTAAACTGTCCGCGCTGCTCAAGGATATGGAGGCCCTCCGGCTCCGGGGCGATAAGGGGCGGGAGGCCGTCATTGCGAATATGGGGGCGGCGAAACGGTATGCAACGATGATCGGTAAGCATCTCCCAGTTGATTCTCCAGGCGCTCGATCAGGCCGGTCAAGGTCTCGGGGCAAAGGGCCGAAATCGCCGTCGCCTCGAAGCGGCGGCAAAGGTTAGCCAGCATCTCCTTGTCGGGGAAACAATCCTCCTTGTTGAAAACCATGAGGGTCGGTTTGTGCAGGACCCCGATTTCCGATAAAACCTTTTCCACGGCTGCGATGTGGCTTTCGAAGTTGGGGTTGCTCACGTCGATGACGTGGAGAAGCACGTCCGCCTCGTTGAGTTCCTCGAGGGTGGACCGGAAGGCGGCGAAGAGTTCCGGCGGCAGGTCCCGGATGAACCCCACCGTGTCGGTGATGACCGCCTCCGTGTCCCGGGGGAAGCGCAGGCGGGCGCTCTTCGGGTCGAGGGTGGCGAACAGGCGGTTTTCCACGAAGACCCGGCTTTTCGTCAGGGCGTTCAGCAGGGTCGATTTCCCGGCATTGGTGTAGCCGACGATGGAGATGACCGGCAGCCCCGCCTTGCCCCGTTTCACCCGCCTCTGGCTCCGCGCCTGTCTGATGTCCTCCAGTTCCTTCTCCAGACGATGAATCCGCTCACGGACCCGGCGCCGGTCCACTTCCAGTTTCGTTTCCCCCGGACCCGTGCCGCCGATACCGCCGGCCAGGCGCGACAGCGACGTGTCCAGGCGGACCAGGCGGGGCAGGCGGTATTTCAACTGGGCGAGTTCCACCTGGATCTTCCCTTCCCGGGTCCGTGCCCGGTGGGCGAAGATGTCGAGGATGACCTGGGTCCGGTCGATGACGCGCAGTTCCGTGAAATCCGTGATGGAACGGATCTGCGCCGGCGTCAGTTCGTGGTCGAAGATGAGCAGGTTGGCCCCGATCTGGAGGGCCCTGATGACGATTTCCGACAGCTTTCCATGGCCGACGACGTATTTGGGGTCCATCTGCGGACGGTGCTGGAGGACCGTGTCGAAGACCTCTACCCCCGATGTCGCGGCCAGTTCCCGGAGCTCGGCCAGCGAGCTCTCGCTGTCGAAGGCGGGGTCCGTTTCCACCCGCACCAGGAGCGCCCGGTCCTTCGCATCGACCTTCCGGGTTCTTTCCCGTCTGGCGAATTCCCCCTCCAGGGTTTTGATGAAGGCCGGGAAATCGAGATCGATCGCCGAGGGCCGGACCGGCTCCAGGGCGTTCCAGAAACGGCCTTCCGTGTTTTCCGGAATCAGATGAGCCGAATGGACGAGGCCCGGGAGGCCCTCGGGGTCCGTTTCGATGGCCGAAACCAGATCCAGCCGCAGGAGTGCCAGGTCCGTGAGGTCGTCGCCCGTCAAACCGTCCTGGTCGAAGTGGGTGTGAAGCAGGCGCAGTCCCCGGAAACGGACCGACGAGGCCCGGAAGCCCGAAAGGTCGGGGATGAAAATATCCTTGTAGGTGCCGACGATGACATAGGCGACCTCACCCCGGCGGGTGATCAGCAGGCCGATCTGGCGGCTGATTTCCCGGGAAAGCTCCGTCATCTGACGGGCCAGTTCATGGGTCAGGACCTTCTCCGGGGGAACCCGGCGGCGGTAGAACTGCTCGATCCGCCGGATCTGTTCGGGTTTCAGCCCGCTGATGTTGCCGAAAATTCTTTGGATAAAAGGCTCCTCGTGATTCCCACGGTTTAAATAGGTCTCCAGTCTGTTTGTTCTGAGCGACGACGTTCCCGTAAAAAGTCCGTTTTTCCCATCCCCGGGAGACTGTGTCGTAATGCCATTCTGATGCGTCAGCCGAAGAATCTCTTGACAGTAACATGCCGGGATGATGAGATTCTTCGCTTCGCTCAGTCATAATGACAAATGCGTCAGGAGGTTTTTGTGTCGCGTGCTGTTGTCATTATCACCGCCGGTTCTTCATTGCTGTCATCCTGAACGACAAACGCCGTTGTCATCCTGAGTGCCACCCACAGTTATCATCCTGAGCGCCACCCACCGTTGTCATCCTGAGCGCAGCGAAGGATCTCTCTTTTGTGCGCCTGAGATTCTTCGTCGCTGCCGCTCCTCAGAATGACAAAGGAAAGGTGCTCCTCAGACATGACAAAGGATGGCACTCCTTAGAATGACAAAAGAATGGTGCGCCTCAAAATGACATTGCGGCACAGTCTCCAAGCCCGGCATGACAGGCTGTCCCACTTTTTACGAGAACCGTTTGTTTCCTGCAAAATACTAAAATTATGCGGACCTGTCGAGATTTTTTCCGGTGCGGGAACGGCATCGGCGGAAAGGCGGGAGGTGTCAATGCGATAAAAAAGCCCCGGAAGGGGGAACCTTCCGGGGCAAGGGGTCACAAAGAGAATACGGGAAAACGGAAAACTAGAAGGATAGGGTCAGCTTGTTGGTGATGAGGTAAACGTCATCAGCGTCATACGTGGCTGTACCGTGTTTGGGTTGGCCTCGGAAGTAATCGCCCGTCCAGAGATAACCGGCGCCGACCATGTACTTCAGGTTGTTGGTGATGCTGTAGGTGGCCGTCACGTCAAACTCGTAACCATAGTCGTCATCTTCCAGCTCGTAGTAGGCACCGTAAGTGCCGCCCCAAGCTTCATCAGCCTTCGCATAGGCCAGAGAGGCGAAGAAGTCGAACTTGTCCCACTTGTAGCCGCCGTAGACCTGGTAGAAGAAGGCGTTCTTCACGCCGGGGCCCTGACCCCAGACATCGCCGACCCAGTTGGTCACGTCGTCGTTCCAGAGGATCAAAGTCTGCCTCAGATCGACGCCGCCCCAGCAGGCTTCCCAGAAGGGGGCGAAATTCGAACCATTGATATCACCACTGCGCCCTGCCGCCACATCATTGAATTCACCGAAATCCTGGCCGCTGGCATAGATGAAACGGCCGCCGACATAGGCCGGGCCGAGGTCCACCTTGGCGTCGGCATAGAAGGCCCACATCTCCATATCGAGATCACGCTGAGACTGATCAGATTCCAGATCACCGTTCCAGTACTCCAACTCCGACTGGACCGACACGGGACCGAACTGACCCTTGAAGTAGGGGGTCAGGAGCCAGCCGGCGATGGTGTCTTCGGTCTGCAAATAAGGAGGAACTAGACCAGCGCCAACTGCGGGATGGTTGCCGTCCTTGAAATTGGCGATCCGCCGGTAGACGACCTTCAGGCCCCCTTCCAGGTTCTCGTTCTTGTACATGGCGATACCGACGTAGTCGTTGTCATCGCTGTCGATGCCCCGGTCGCCGTTGAAGGCCGACGAGCTGCCCTCGTAGTTCTTGAAGTACTTGGCGCCGATGGTCCAGTTCTGGTTCAGGGGCAGGATCCACTGCACCAGGGCCTGGGTCTGGGAGGTGTCGCCGAAGGTGGTTCCCCAGAAATCGTGGGGGGCGTAGCCGACCCACCACATACCGATCTTCGACATGTACTGGATGTAGGCCTGCTCGAACTCGATGTTCTCCTGCTCTTTTGTTTTGGAGGAGTCATCATAGTGGGGACGCGAAAACGTATTGCCGCGGCTGCCCGTCCAGTTCTGGTCGCCCCAGATCTTCTCGAGGGCGTCGAAACGGGTGATCAGGGACAGGCCCGGGGCGACGACGAATTCCGTCTGGACGCGCAGTCTCTGACGGAAGAAGGCCGTTGACCTGTCGTAACTGTCATTGGCCTCCAAATCATTGTAATAATCACCGGCTACGTAGTAGGAGCCGCTGAACTTTACGTCCACGGCCGAGGCGGGCATGCAGAACGCCGCGACCATGGCCAGTGAAAGTAAAACGATCCAAAGTTTCTTCATCTCTTTTATTTCCTCCTGTTTGTGAAAACATTCTTTTTGAGATCTTCCGGGGCATGTCTTGGAAGATCCGCCTTTTTCTGTTCCCAAACCCTTCCCGTCCCTTGCACGGGCGTTCTCAGTGACCGGCGGTGCCGGCAGGGACCCTGAGAGCCCTTCCCCTGATTCTCCCCTGCTTACCCCCCCTTTCTTCATGATGGTGTGTCACCCCGGCCGTTCTTCAA
>CAZIPU010000075.1:0-9781 GCA_964541005.1 uncultured Syntrophales bacterium
ATGTAATGACCCAGGTCACTTCGTCCACGCCGGCATTCAGACTGCCCTGGATATGGGGCAGGGAAACATTGACGACGCTGATGTCCATCACCTGGAGGAAAGTCGGCAACATGATAATTGCGGCGATGAGCCACTTGCTGACGTGGGGTGCGGAAGATGACGTCATCATGCGTTCAGCGTGGCGGGGCCAAAGCTATGAGCCCCATTTTGGGTGATTCGGATTTCTTCATCAGTCCGGAATCCCGGAGGTGATCATCCACGTGAATCGTGGCAATGAGCGACCATCCAATCGATCGGATGGGTTCGCGCATAAAGTGAAAATTCGATTTCCCAACCGCATAATACACCATGGAAGTTCCTCAAAGTGATGTGGTCAAATCTGAGAATTTGGTCAGGGTCACTTTTTTAGTAACTGAACGATCTTAATCTCGCATGATTCTTAAATTTCTTCAATCGGTGAGTGCCGGCAGCAATCCTTGTTTGGTCGGCCTGTGTAAAACGGTCTTTCGACTTAGATCGCCTTACGGAACCGGATGGCTCTGGTGATCCCATTGGGGGGCCTTCAGCAGAAGCACCGTCGGTACCAGGCAGGCCGTGAGCCAGCCCATGATCCAGAACGTGTCGTTGAAAGCCAGCATATTGGCCTGCCTCAGCACTTCCTGGTAGACGATGTGCAGGATGCCTTCCGGATTCGCCATCGCAGGCTGATGAATCTGAAGCCACTGGAGCAACTCCTGGCATTGGGCCTGAAACGCCGGATTCGAGGGGGTGATGTTCTCTGAGAGAAACGACTGGTGAAGCTGACCTCTCTGGGAGAGGATGGTCGTGCAGAAGGCGACGCCGAAACTCCCCCCGAGGTTACGGATGAGATTGAGGATTCCCGATGCATTGCCGATATCCCGATATCCCAGGTTGGTGAAGGCCACGGTCATCAGGGGGACGAAAAAAAGGCCCATGGCCAAACCGAGCACCACCCGGGGCCAGACGATGTGCATGAAACCCGCTTCCAGGTTGAAAGCCGCCATCATCCACAGCGATATGGCCTGTGTCAAAAGGCCGATTCCCAGAAGCCACCGGGGATTGATCCCCCTCATCATCAGGACCCCGGCCACGGGCATGACGATGAGGCTGATGATGCCCCCGGGCCCGAGGACGAGTCCTGCCCACAGTGCGGTATAACCCATGAGTTTCTGCAAATACAGAGGCAGAATGACGACACTCCCGAACATGGTAAAAAAACCAAGGAACATGATCAGGTTGCCCACGGCGAAATTGCGATCCCGAAAGGGTTTCAGGTCGACCACCGGATGGGAGATGTTCCGTTCGATCCAGATGAAGATGGTCAGGCTGATGGCGGCGATGACCGACAGGGTCATGATGAATTGGGACGCGAACCAGTCATCCCGTTCTCCCTTGTCGAGAACGATCTGCAGGCACCCCAGGCCGACACTGAGAAAGAGGATCCCCCAGATATCGATGTGGATGCGGGTGCTCCGCAGATGGGTTGGATCGTGAATAAAACCCTTGATCAGAAAAACCGCCAGGAGGCCCGCCGGGAGATTGAGGTAAAAAATCCAGGGCCAGCTCCATTGATCGGTGATCCAGCCGCCGAAAACGGGCCCCAGAATCGGGGCGACGGTGACGCCCATGCCGAAAACGGCATTGGCCATCCCGTGTTCCTTCGGGGGAAAGGTTTCCAGGAGGATCGCCTGACCCAAAGGGGCCAGCCCTCCTCCCGCCAGTCCCTGGAGCACGCGGAAGAAGATCAGCATGAAAAGCGATGTGGATGCGCCGCAGGCCAGGGAGGCGACCGTAAACAGGGCAACCGATGCCAGCAGGTAACGTTTCCTTCCGAAAACGCTCGCCAGCCAGGGGGCGATGGGAATGATGATGGCGTTGGAAACGAGATAGGACGTAATGACCCAGGTCACTTCATCTACGCCGGCGTTCATGCTGCCCTGAATATGGGGGAGGGAAACGTTGACGACGCTGATGTCCATTACTTCGAGGAACGTCGGCAGCATGATGATCGCAGCGACAAACCACTTGCTGACGTGGGGGGGGGAAGATGGTGATGTCATTTCTTCAGCGTAGCGGGGCGGCAACCGGTGGTCAGGGACCCGTTTCGGGTGAACCGGGATTTTTCATCAGCAGGGGTCCCCGGCGATCTTCCGTGTGGATCGTGGCGGTGAGCGACAATCCGACCCGGAGAGGCCGGTCTGGGGGAGGAATTCTGTCCAGGCGAATTTTAACCGGTACCCGCTGGACAACCTTGATCCAGTTGCCCGTGGCATTCTCCGGAGGAAGCAGGGAAAAGGCAGCGCCGGTGCCTGCCCGGATGCCGGCGACCCGGCCATGAAAAGTGTACCGGGGATAAATATCGGCCTTGATGGTAACCGGTTGACCGATTCGGACATTTGTCAACTGGGTTTCTTTGAAATTTCCCTCGATATAGACGCCTTCCAGGGGCACGACGGCCATCAGGATCTGTCCCGGCTGGATTCGGTCGCCCTTCTGGATGCGCTTCTGGGCGACATAGCCGGCAATGGGGGCGGGAATGGTGCAGTATGAGAGACGGAGCCGCGCCGCCTGGAGGTTCGCAAAAACCTCCTCGCGTTTTGCCCGTAGCGCTGCAAACTGCTGCCGGAGAACGGCCACACTGTACCGACCGCCTTTGGCGACATCCAATTGCGACCGGCTCCGTTTTACAGCCTGGCGGGAACCTTCTACGGACGCACGGACGGATTCCGTTTCCGCATCGATGGCGTCCAGTTGGGCCGTGGTTTTGTCCAGGATGGTCTTGGCCCGATCCCACTGCTGCTGGGCAATGGCCTGCTGCTTGTAAAGCCGGTCGTAGCGTTCGAAATCCCGGCGGGCGATGGTCAGATCGGCCAGGGCCGCAATGCGCTGCTGTTTTAATGCCTCCAGTTTGTGTTCTCCCTCCCGGACCCGGTCTTCGGTCTCCGCGATGACGCTCTGGGCGGAATCCTCCTGGGCGGCGGTCTGGATGTCCGTCTGGGAGACGGATACTTCCGCCGCCCGCATCTCCGCTTCCGTCCGGGTGAGGGCTGCCTGGGCTTCTTCAACCGCCAACTGGTAGTCTTTCGGGTCCAATGACAGCAAAACCTGCCCCGGGGCCACAGAGGTGTCGTTCTCGACGAAAATATCCTGGATCGTGCCGGGAATCCGGCTGCTGATCATGGCGCTGTCGGCCATGACGTAGGCATTGTCGGTTGATATCCGGTTATAAATGAAAAAATACCAATATAATCCGCCGAAGATCAGGGCCGCCAGGGAAAAGACGGCCAAGCGGCGGAGCCATTTCTTCGTTTTATGATTGTTGTTATCGTTTGGCGTACTATTCTGATCCGGCAAGGGCGCTCCTTTCATTTCTTCATGATTGAAACCGCAGGATGGTATGCATATCTGTCAGAAAAAACGTAACAAAAAGGGGAAAGATTTTGCAAGATAAATTAAATGATTAAAGGGGTTTTCAAGCAGGCAGGGGCAGATCATGCCGTCGGCGGATAATAAAAGAAGGATCGTTTGAAATCCCCTTGAAAACGTGGTATGGCCAAAACACCGGGACGATTATCCCGAGACGCAACAAGGATGAAACAATCATTTCTTAACATGATGATAAACGGGAATTACGCCTCCAGTTTTGAGCTTGTCAAGGGGGCTTTTGGGCGCAAGCGCTGCCTTTCCTGCGGAACGCCGGAGATCAGCGGAAGGCAACGTTACTGTTCCGCTGAGTGCCGGAAGCGGCTCCAGTTCAAGCTGGATTTGCGGACCGGCCTGATCCAGGCGCTGAACGCCCATTACGCGACGTTTTTCTTCTCCGAAGAAACCATCTTCATGGATGTCCTCCCCTATGGGACCCGGGATACTTTCCGGTTTGCCTATCCCCGGTCGCCGGGGAGAAAACCGGCGGAGGATTTCAGCGCCATGGCCAACGTCCTGGGGGAGATCTGGTGGTCGGAAAAGGACCGGAGCCACAAGGATTACCTGGCCTCTTACCAGGTTTTGAAACAGGCGCTCCGGAGCGGGGTACCCCTTGTTTCCGTCAAGCCCGCCGTCAAATGCACGCCTTCCGTCGGGTCGGCCAGCCTCGTTCACCTGAACCTCGACCGGGCGGTTCTGACGTCACCCGACCTGAAACAGATGATCAAGGCAGCTTACCGGCAGGAGGCCAAGAAGAATCACCCCGATGTCGGGGGGAAGCCCGAGACCTTCCGCCGCATTCACCAGGCCTATGAGGACCTGTCCTGCTGGGCTGATCATCCGACCTATATCCGCCATCGCGGGTTTCCCGACAAGTGGTTCTATGACCGCAACCGCAACCGCTGGAATCAACCCCTCCCCCTGACCCGATTTTAGATCGGTCCCGGGAGAATCGACCCCCGATTTTCGCTCTCTTACTTCCGTCTATGCAGCCCTAAGCGCATCGATGATCTTCATTCGCGAAGCCCGGACCGCCGGGAGAAATCCGCCGATGAATCCCATGAACAGCGAGAAGAACAGCGCTTTCAGGGCGATGTCCGCCGTGAGGGTGAAACGGAAGGCGAGCTCGGAAAAGGTCTGGAAGTTGATCGTCGAAATGGTAAGCAATTGCATGAAGGACGCGAAAAAAAGCCCTGCACAACCGCCGACCAGCCCCAGAAGGAGGGATTCCATCAGGAAGGCCGTCAGGATGTAACGCCGGCCGAATCCCAGGGCGCGGAGGGTACCGATTTCGGCGGTCCTCGTGGCGACGGAGGCGTACATGGTGATCATGGCCCCAATCATGGCGCCCAGGGAAAAGATGACCGTCAGGGAGATGCCCAGTATGCGGAGAAATTTCGCCATCATTTCGGATTGTTCCGCGTAGTAAAGGGTTTCCCGCTTGGCTTCGAGGGAAAGCCGCGGGTCTTCCTCGATCGTTCTTCTGACGATGTCCAGATCTTTCACCTCCCGGAGTTTGAACGTAACGGAAGAGTAAACGGGGCGGCGAAAGGCCTGCATGACCTGATCGGCGTCCCCCCAGATTTCGGAGTCGAACCCCGAGTTTCCGGCGTCAAATATGCCGACAATCTGCCAGTGCCGCATCCCACAGTAGAGTTCTTCCCGGAGTCCACCGCCCTTGAACCGCCGGGCGATGCTCGACCCGGCCAGCATTTCGAAAGAACCAGGCCGGGGAAGGCGTCCGGCGATGAGCCTGATCTGCGGCCGCAGCAGAAGGGCGTGGCCCTGGGTCCCCCGAATGGAGACATGGGAAATTTTACCCGTATCCCGCTTCGGCAGGCCAACCAGGACAAGCAATTCCTTGACGATCAGAGATTTTCCGTCCCGACCGGATGCAATGTAGGGAAGGGATTCCACGATGGCGGCCTGGCCGCGTTCGATCCCGCTTTGGACTTCCGAAACCGAGCCCTTCCGGATAACGATAACGTTATCAGTTGAACCCGTCTGAATGAGCGTTTCTTCCAGTCCCCGGGCGAGCATCAGGATTGCCGCGAAAACGAAAACGACGAGGGCCATGCCCGAGGCCGTCAGGACGGTGGTCAGGCGCCGGGTCCAGAGGTTGCGGAGACTGTAGGGAAAAAGGGCGAACATCAGCCGATCCTCCGGAGCCCATCGGCAATGCGGATGGCGATGGCCCGCCGGATGGGCACGATGGCGGCGAGAATGCCCACGGCGAGGGACGCGATAAAGGCCATGACCAGGGAGGGCGTCTCCACGCTAAAAATTGGGAAATACATGCCGAGGGCCTTCTTGAAACCCGCCGCTGCAGGGAAGGCGAGGGCGATACCGGTGATGCATCCGCAAAGGGAAATAATGACCGATTCTCCGGCAATGAGTCCGCCGATGGCCCATCCGCCGAATCCCAGGGTTTTCAGGATAGCGTATTCACCGGTCCGCTCCCTGCTGGTCATGGCCATCGTGTTTGCCACCACGGCCAGCATGATGAAAATGACCACGAAGGAGACGATTTCAATGGCCGTGATGATGGCCCCGCTCATGGCGATGAAACCCTGCTGAAACGCCTTTTCCGTTTCCGTCAGGGTTTCGGCCCAGGAGTTTTTAAAAGTTCGGTCTATGGCGGTGGTCACGGCGGAGGAGAGATCCGGATGATCGACGCCGATCATGTAAAACCCGACCTCGTCCGCCCGGGAGGGTGCGGTTTTTTTCATCGTCTCGTTGAGATAATCCCAGTGGAAGAAAAACTGGGTTTCATCAACGGAATCCGTTTTGCCACGGTAAATCGCCCGGAGAACGAAATCCCAGTTTCCGGGATAAATCGTTCCCCTTAGAGTGACCATATCCCCGATCTTCCAGCCGTATTTCGCCGCCAGCTTCCGGCCGGCGGCGAAAGCCTTCCGATCTTTCAGAAAGGCTTCACGCTCCCGGGGCGACAGAACGTATTCCGGGTAGAGTTCCAGGTAACTGCCCGGTTCTACCGCGAAATTGGCAAAAAAATTCTTTTCGTCGATGTAGATGCCGCCGAACCAGTTGCCGTAGGAGACCAGGCGCACGCCCTCCACCTGGCGGATGCGGTCCTTGTAGGACAGCGGGAGCGGGAAAATGATGGACACGGCGTTACGCGACACGAGGCGGCTTGCCGAGGAGGCATCGACACCGGCATACCAGGCCCCAATAACTGTTCGCAGCATGACGAACGCGAGAATGGCGATGGTAATGCTCAGAATCGTCAGGAAAGCACGGAATTTATGGCGAAAGGCGTTTTTAAAAAGGAGCCTGACAATCAGCATCGGTCAAGACTCCTTTCTCGAGATGGCGGAGAGTTTGAGCGCGCTGCGCAGCACGGGGATCGTGGGTGACCATGATGATTGTCTTGCCGGATTCTTCGTTCAGCCGTGCCATCAGGTTCAGGACGTCTTCGGCGGATTGGCGGTCCAAATCCCCCGTCGGTTCGTCCGCCACTAAGATAGCCGGGTCCGTGATGAGCGCCCGGGCGATGGCGACCCGTTGTTGTTCACCCCCCGAAAGCTGGGCGGGGTAGTGGTCCATCCGGTCGCTGAGGTTGACCACCTGGAGTGCCGTTTCAACATGAAGCCGCCGCTCCTTGGCCGTGAGTCTCATCAGATGCAGGGGAAGTTCGATGTTTTCATAGGCCGTCAGGACCGGGATCAGGTTATAGAATTGGAAGATGAATCCCACGTGGGTTGCCCGCCAGACGGCGAGTTCCGTTTCCGAAAGGGCCGTGATGTCGATTCCGTCAACCCGGATTGCCCCGCTGTCCACGCGGTCGATTCCGGCGATAAGATTGAGCAGGGTGCTTTTCCCGGACCCGGAGGGACCCATGAGGGCCAGGAACTGGCCTTCCCGGATGCACAGGGTGATGTCTTCCAGAACGGGGATGATGTGCTGCCCCCGGCGGTAAGATTTTTTCACGTGTTCGGCGTGGACGATAATCGGTTTTTCTTCCATCTATTTTTCGTCAATCTTGATGCATGCCCCGGATTTCATATTTGCCGTCGGGGTGGTGACGACCCGGTCACCTACGGACAAACCCTCCTTCACTTCGACGAGATCGCCCAGGGCCATTCCCGTCCGAATCGGGATCTCAACGGCCCGGTTTTCTTCCACGCGAAAGACCGAAGCCTCTTCTCCCCGATGGCGTATGGCGCTGCGAGGGACGGCCGTCCGGGGTTTCCTGTCTTCCGGTCCGATGGGACGGCTGAGAAAAGAGACCTTGGCGCTCATCTCCGGGAGGATGCGGGGATCCTGGTCGAGAAATTTAACCTTGACCAGAATGCTGGCCTTGGTGCGATCCGCCGTTGGGACGATCATGTGGACGGCGCCGCGAAAGCGGTCATTCGGCAGGGCGTCCAACTGGATCTCGCAGGGCTGGGCCAGTTTTACCTGGGCGAGATTCGATTCGGAGACGTCCGCCTCGACCAGCAGGGATCCCATATCGGCGATGGTCACGACGGCCGCTTTGGCATCCGCGGCGGCACCGATCGGTGTGACGATATCGCCGATGTCGGCGTTTTTCGTCAGGACCACGGCGTCGAAAGGAGCCCGGATACGCGTGTATTCGAGGGCCACGTCCGTTCCGTCCAGCGTGGCCTGTGCTGCGGAGACGGCGGCATGGGCGGAGGTAACACGGGCGTTTGTGTTTTTATAGAGTGCCTCGGCCTGGTCGAATTCCGATTGAGACAGAACCTGACGGGCAAGGAGCTGCTTTTTGCGCTTATAATTAAGCGCTGCTTCGTGCAGGTCCGCCTGAGCCTGTACGATTTGGGCTTTGGCGACTGCCAGGTTGGCCTCGGCCTGTCTCCTAGCCGCCAGAACGTCGTCGTCCTCGAGCGTCGCGATGATCTGTCCTTTCTTGACCGGATTGCCTTCTTCCACGCTGAGAGAAACGAGACGACCCGTCACCTTGGAGGCGACGGCGGCCTTCCGCTGGGCGACCACATAGCCGCTGGCGTTCAGCAGGCTGTAGGTCTGCGTCGGATAAACCCGGCTGACCGTGGCCACATCGACCCGAACGGCGGGACGGAGAATTCCCAGGGCGTACAGGATGAGCAGCAGGAACACTATGGAAATGCCTGCGGCCACGTAGATGATTTTCTTCCGTTTGCGTCGGATAAAGGTCTTTGCCGATTGATCGATCTTTAACCGGGACAGATCGTCTGTCATGTTGTTCCCCCCTGTGGTATTTCATGGATGGCAAGCCACACCGTCAACTCGTCCGGTGCAGTCCAGTTGACGCGATGTTTTTCATGGGCTTGGATCAGGATATAGTCGCCGGGGACGAGTTTTCGTTCTGCTTCTCCCTCAAATTGCAACCCTGCCGCGCCGCGCAGGACCAAAACCCATTCCGCATGGTCCTGGTCATACCAGAAATCGGGGGGCGAGGCATGCCCCCGGGAGCAGATGCGTTCCACCCGGAACCCTTCGCCCCGAAAGAGTTCCGTAAAAGTTTCTTCCTCCTGGGGCTCCGGCAGATGAAAGAAGACATTTAAACCAGGGACACTTCCCATATTATTTCATGTTTTCCGGTCTTTTGGGCCGTCCCGCTTTTCCAGGCAGGAGTTTACGCTGGAGTTGCACTTCGAGGTTTTTAATAAAGTCAACATTTCCCAACGGCCGTCCCGTGGAAGTTGCTTTCCGGATCTGCTCTTCCATAAAGGGCTCATGTTGCATTAAGTATTTTGTGTAGGCCTCTCTATCCATTTTGTCAAGCCACTCATGAACCGATGGAAATTCATCAAATCTATCCCGTACGTAAGCGCCACAGCTTGACCACCTGTATTGTGCGGGGTCCTCAACCAGATGTGCTTTAACCGGATTCAATTCAATATAACGGGCGACGGCCCATAGGTATGAGTCTGCCTCAATGACCGTCGAGAAAAAGCGATTCTGCCAGAGTCGACCGCTACGTTCATATTTGTGATTGACATACTGTGTATAAATCAGGTTAGTTTTTCCGATACAACGGGCAAGGTTCTGGCCTTCTTCAGGAACAACGAGGAGATGGACGTGATTGGTCATTAGGCAATAGGCCCATAGACGAACCCGTGTTTCCTTACAAAGGTTATTCAAAGTCTTAAGATAAAAAATCCGGTCGTCTTCATCAAAAAAGACGTCGGCACGATTGTTCCCCCGTTGGGTGATATGATGCGGATATTGGGCTGCAGTGACGCGGGCGATTCTCGGCATGATGATGATTTTTATCAGGGATTTTTAACGACGTCAAATAAAAATATGGGAAGTGTCCCCAAATTAATCGTATTAACTGAAACAGGTTTCGATGACGAAATTTGACAGGAGG
>CAZIPU010000076.1:0-9737 GCA_964541005.1 uncultured Syntrophales bacterium
TTGGTGGAGATGAGGGGGCTCGAACCCCTGACCTCGGCATTGCGAACGCCGCGCTCTCCCAGTTGAGCTACATCCCCAGTAAAGCTCCGGACCAAGATTCCGCTCCGCATGGATGAATCAGCCGGTAAAGGTTCGGGGAACATACATGAATCATCGATAAAAAGTCAAGCAATTGTTAAGAGAATGATCTAAACTCTTGACGGGATATGCTTTACTCCTTATAGTTTTCCCGTCATCAAAGATTTACTTACGGATGCCTCGACGTTCACCGCAAAAGGAGGGTCAATGTGAAGCAGCAAAAAAAACTGGCTATCCTTGTGGGGGGCGGACCGGCACCCGGCATCAACAGCGTTATCAGCGCTGCAACAATCCGCAGCGAACTGGAAGGCGTCGATGTTATCGGCATCCGCGACGGTTTTTCCTGGATCATGGAGGGAAATATCGATCACGTCACGCCGCTCAATATCGAAACGGTCAGCCGTATCCATTTCCGTGGCGGCTCCTACCTCGGGATTTCCCGCACCAACCCCACGACGGACCCGGTCAAACTGGAGAACGCGATTATTTCGCTTCTGCGCCTGGACGTCTCCCAACTGATCACCATCGGGGGAGACGACACGGCCTATTCCGCCATGATGCTCGAAGAAAAGGCCCGCGGCCGGATCCGGGTGGTTCATGTCCCCAAGACCATCGATAACGATCTCGACCTGCCGCCGTATGTCGATACCTTCGGTTATCAGACGGCGCGTCATTACGGCGTGGAAATCGTCAAGAATCTTATGGTTGACGCCCAGACCACATCCCGCTGGTATTTCGTCATCACGATGGGCCGTAAGGCCGGCCATCTCGCCCTCGGTATCGGGAAAGCCGCCGGGGCCACCCTCACCCTCATCCCGGAAGAATTCGCCTGTCAACGTATCCGCATGAAAGCAGTGGTGGACACCCTGGCCGGTGCCGTGATCAAAAGGCTCTGTTACGGCCACACGGATGGTGTGGCCGTTATCGCCGAAGGACTGGTGCTCGACATGGCGCACGAAGACCTGGCGGAAATTGAAGAAATCGAGAAGGACGATCACGGAAACGTGCGGATCGCCGAAATAAACATCGGTGAAATCCTCAAGAAACTCGTTGAAAAACGTCTCCGGGATTTCCATATGAAGACCACGGTGGTCGCCAAGAATATCGGATACGAACTGCGCTGTGCCGACCCGATCCCCCTGGACATGGAGTATACGCGGGATCTGGGGTACTGCGCGGCAAAACACATCATTGAAGGGGGCAATGCCGTCGTGATTTCCCTCGAAGGGGGACATTTCCTGCCCATCCCTTTCGGGAACATGATCGACCGGGAAACGGGTCGCGCCAGAATTCGCATGGTGGATATCCAATCGACACGCTATGCCATTGCCCGGCGGTACATGATCCGCCTGTCCCAGGAGGATTTCATCGATCCCCACGACCTCGCCCGGTTAGCCGCCACGGCGGGAGTCTCTCCGCAGGCCTTCCAGGACGAATTTGCCTACCTGGTTGAAAATGAACCCTACCTGGTCTGCACGGAGCCGGATAACCGCTCCCGCTGAGTCCGCCTGCCACGGACCATCCCTGATACCGAGAAAACCGATTCTTTCCACTTCCCGACCGTTCCGGACCTTTATCTGCAGGATTGACAAGATTGTCAAAAAGCGTTACGGGCACTGGGGAAACTATTTTCCCTTTCAAAAAGAGACCCCATATCAGCCAAGGGAATCGGATCAGACATGAGCAAAAAGGGAACCCGGGGGAAACCGATTGCCCGGATCCGGAAAAAACCGAAAATCTCTCCTGCCGGAAGAGACCGTCTCTTGCTGGGAGGCATTCTCTTTCTCGCCCTTGCCGTCAGATTAATTGCCCTGGCAGACCTTTCCGGCACACCCTATTTCAGTTTCCCCCTCTGGGATGAACGCATCTACCATGAATGGGCGAAAAAAATCGCCGATGGAACATTCTCATCGAAATCCATTTACGAATTTGCTCCTTTGTATGCTTATGTCATGGCCTTGCTATACAAGATTCTTTCTCCCGATTTGGTTTATGTCAGGATATTGAATGTTGTTTTGGGCGTTATCGTCTGCGGGTTTGTTTATCTCGTCGGAACGGCTCTCAAAAACCGGACAGCAGGCCTTCTGGCTGCCCTTGTCGCCGCCCTTTACAAGCCCCTGATTCTCTACAGCATTGTTCCCCTGAAAGAAACCCTTGCGGCTTTATGCTTCGCCGCTTTCTTATACTTCTTTCTGGCATTGATAGGCACCCTGCTCCGGAACCAGGATGGCGCCGTTGCCGATTCGACCGTGACACTAAGGCACCCGTTCATGACGGCTTTCTGGCTGGGGATCGCATCGGGTCTGTTAATCAATGTCAGGCCCAATGCCCTGGTCAGCGTTCCCTTAATCTTCATTCTGCCGGTCTGGTATGCTTTTAAGGATCGGATTTCTTTGAGGAGGGTCGGAACGGCACTTTCCATTGTCATGTTGGGTATGATTTTCGCCTTGTCACCCTTTATCATACGCAATTACCTCGTGGCTGGAAAACCAGCTCTGACCACCTCCCAGGGGGGATTCAACTTCTATCTGGGAAATAACCTGGACAATCCCGATCCCTATTACCGCCCCGTTGCCTTCGCCACATCCTCCCCCTTTGAACAGGGGATTCAATTTACCATTGAAGCCGGCCGCCGGACCGGAAAATCCCTGACACCGGAGGACGCTTCCCGGTACTGGACAATGGAAACGATCCGGCAAGCGGCCAATAAACCCGGAGATTTTACGTGGAAACTATGGCAGAAAACGCTCGTCGTGATCAACCGATTTGAGGCCTGTGACCACTATGATATCGATTTCCTGAGCGAATTTGTCAAAACGTTCCGTCTGCCTTTCTTCAGTTTCTGGCTGATTTTTCCCCTGGCGATGGTCGGCATGATTCACGGTATTGTCCATGACAGGCAATTCCGGGCCGTATCCATCCTCCTCGCTTCTTATGCCCTGACACTCATTGCCTTTTTCACGAGCGGCCGTTACCGTCTGCCCATGGTCACCCTGCTCATCCCCTTTGCCGTTTCCGGAACGATCTGCATGGCGGAATTCTTTCGCAACAGGGATTTCCGGAAGGCCGGTATCTGCGTCGCCCTTACCCTGTTATTCCTGATTGCAGGAAACCTTCCGGTCAGGGGCACGGATGATAAGACGGCCTACTACAATACCCATGCCCTGATTTTGGATGAAAAGGGATATCAAGAAGAGGCGATCCACTATTGGCGTCTGTCTTCCGAGATGAAAAAACCGTTCTCCGCTTTCGCCGATATCTCTCTGGCAACAATCAGTTTCCAGCAGGGCAAGCTAAAAGATGGATATGATTATTTGAATAGGGTCGAAGAGGACTCTTTTGCCGCCGCCCAGAAGTATAACCTGATCGGCGATATCCTGTTTTCTCAGCAGGATTTAACCGGGGCCGCCGAGTCCTACGAAAAGGCCCTGAACATCAATTCCGGTCAGCGCGAAATACTCCGCAACCTGATTCGGATTTACCGGAAGACGGATCCACTCCGGGCATCCCGGTATGAAGAAAAACTGAAACATATTTCCGCATTTTACGATTTATTCTAGACCTGTCCAGGACGAGCAATCATGGCAGACAATAATTGCGGAGATTCGTTTTCAACAGTCTAAAGCACGTCTGAAATACCGGACCGTTTCCTTCAATCCATCGGCGAACGACACGGTCGGTTTCCAATTGAGCGCCTCCCGGGCAAGGCGGATGTCCGGCAGGCGACGCCGGGGATCGTCTTCCGGCAGGGGCATGAACACGATCCGCGATGACGACCCGGTCGTCCGGATGATTCTTTCGGCGATCTCGCCCATTGTCAGTTCACAAGGATCTCCCAGATTAACCGGGCCGGTAAATTCATCACCCGTTTGCATGAGGAGTTTCAATGCCCGAATCATATCGGAAACATAGCAGAAAGAGCGGGTCTGGGTTCCGTCTCCATAGACGGTCAGCGGCTCCCGCTTCAACGCCTGAACGATGAAATTACTGATCACGCGGCCATCGTCAATTCGCATGAAGGGACCGTACGTATTGAATATGCGGGATACCTTTATCCGAAGATTAAACTGGCGCCGGTAGTCAAAAAACAGTGTTTCGGCACACCTTTTACCCTCATCATAGCAACTGCGGGGACCGATGGGATTCACATTACCCCAGTACGTTTCACGCTGCGGATGTTCGAGGGGATCCCCGTATACTTCACTGGTGGACGACAGAAGAACCTTTGCCCCGTTTGACCGAGCCGTTTCCAGAATATGGATGGAGCCGATCACATTCGTTTTAACCGTATCGACAGGCCTTTTCTGATACATGACAGGGCTGGCCGGACTGGCAAGATGATAGATCTCGTCCACCTCGGTCATGAATGGTTCAACCATATCATGTGTGATCAGCTCGAAGAGCGGATTCTTCAACAGACGGGTGATCGAATGTCTGGATCCGGTGGAAAAGTTGTCCAGGCAGATAACGTCGTCCCCTGACTCAAGCAGGGATTGGCAGAGATGGGAGCCCAGAAAACCGGCTCCGCCGGTCACAAGTATACGTCGCATAGTGGTTCCTCAAATTATTATTCTGACGGCCGGCATTATAGTGATGGCCTGTTTGCCGGTCAATCAGTTTATGCCGGAGCAATAACTCCGATTTCCGCAGAGGATTTCTTCCATGATACCTCTGTGACATGACGAACCCCTTAAATGACTTGACAGGCACCGTTTACGCTTTTATCGTTCACCCATGCCGTCGTAAACCATGCAGGGTTTCCAGCAGCTTAAGCAGCTTTAACTTTTTCTCCGGCAGGAGCAAATAAATGAATGTACACAGACGTGTTCTCCTTTTTACCGGCGACGGCAAGGGAAAAACCACCGCCGCCCTGGGAATGGTTCTTCGGGCCGTGGGACATGACATGCGGGTCTGTGTCATCCAATTTATCAAAAACGATCCGGAAACGGGCGAGCGCAGGGCCCTGTCGCAACTGTCCGGGGTCGAATTCATTCAGGCGGGATTGGGATTTGTGCCTTCCGAGGTCCATGAGGCTTTCCCTGCCCATCGACAGGCCGCACAGAAAGCCTTAAAGATAGCGGAGGAAAAGCTCTGCAAGAAAGCCTGTGACCTGATCGTTCTGGATGAGATCTGTACGGCCTGTGCCATGCGCCTGATTCCTGCAGAAGCAGTCACACATCTGATTGAAAACACACCACCGGCCATAATTATCGTCATGACCGGCCGAAACGCACCAAGTGCACTGATCGATATCGCAGATACGGTAACCGTCATGGAATGCCGCAAACATGGGCTCCAGGCGGGCATTCCGGCCGAGAAGGGCGTGGAGTACTGATTGCCCATCGGATGATTCCATCAGAAACCGAAGCCATCCGGGACAAGCCTATTCTTGAATTTTCCCGTCTCTGAAACCCGGAGGCTTCTTCCCGAATTCATGTGGACTGTATTGACAGATCTCCTGTGAATGCTAAATATATTCAATAAGTACAGGCTGTGTTTGCGAGCCGGAACGGTTCCTCGAATGGGGGGATGTGATCTTTTTCGGCAATATGTTCCCGGTCCGGCAAAATAGGTGCGTCGGGTCCATGAACCATTCACGGAGGATTTTCATCATCTCTTCACATTTGCTGCTTTGATAAGACGGGAAGAATCCGGGGACCGCCGGAAGTCCGCTTTTCTTCAGGTCTTGACAGGTTCTCCACCAGGTTTCCCCGGGGGCAAATCGATTCCGGAAGGCGTTTTTTCAGTGATGGCATCGATCAAATCATCATGAAAGGAGGCATTACAATGTATCAAAAAGTTCTTATCCCCCTGGATGGTTCGAAAATGGCCGAGTGTGTTCTGCCCCACGTCAGGAATCTGGCAAAAGCAGGGCTTATCGGGGAGATTGTTCTTCTCAACGTGGTCGAGATCCCTTCGGAATGGGTGATAGAAGGTTTCGATTTCGTTGCCCTTAAAAATGCCCACTTCAATGAGGCCCAGGATTATCTGGCCAGGATCGAGGGTGCCATGTCCAAGGACGGTTTCAAGGTCCGCTCGCTAATCCTGGAGGGGCGGATTGCTGAAAAGATCGTGGATTATTCAAAGGAAAATCGCATCGACCTGATCGCGATGACAACACAGGGGTACACCGGATTGAAACAGGTCATGTTCGGCAGCGTGGCACTGCGGGTTCTCCATGATGCCCACGCCCCGATTTTGCTCATCAGACCGGAATCGGATAAAAGATAGAGATCTCAGGCAAATCACCGGGTGGGGCGGGAACCCTGTATTATGACGGGGTCGGTTCGACGCCGCCCCCACCAGGATAAATACCGGCCTTTTGATTCGGCTCTCAAATCAAAGGCCCTTCCCCGACTGTAAATATTTCACAGAAGACTTGATAAAGCGAAGTCAAAAACCCTTTTTTTTAAGCCTTTTGCCTGCCTGACCGCCGATAATCCCAGCTTGACACAAGTTGCATCTTTTCCTATACTTTCGGCGTTTTTGTAATGCAACGTGGACATTTTCTCTGATCATCTACTCAATAGAGCACATTCCACGATGGGATTACACCACGCAAGGAGAATTTCATGGCCAAAATCGATGCTTTTTTTCAGTTAATGAATGAACAGGGGGCCTCCGACCTGCACCTTGTCGCCGGTCAGCAACCCGCCATCCGCATCCGCGGCGATCTCGAACGGATCAAATATGACATCTTGACCAACGATGCTCTCCGGGCCATGCTTTACGAAATCACACCGGAACACAAGATCAAGCATTTCGAGGAAACGGGGGACGTGGACTTTGCCTATGAAATTCCCAACCTGGCCCGTTACCGTTCCAATTTCTTCATGCAGAATAACGGCATTGCCGCCGTATTCAGGGAAATTCCAAGCAAAATCCTGACCGTTGCGGATCTGGGGCTGCCCTCGGTCACCGCAAAACTGGCCTCTTTGCCCAGGGGGCTGGTTCTGGTTACCGGCCCCACCGGCTGCGGAAAATCGACCACCCTGGCCGCCATTATCGACGAAGCCAACCGCTTGCGGAAAGACCACATCATCACCATCGAAGACCCTATCGAATTCGTGCACCCAAGCAAGAACTGTATCATCAACCAGCGCGAAGTCGGCATCCATACGCAAACGTTTTCCACAGCTCTCAGGGGCGCCCTGCGTGAAGATCCCGATATCATCCTGGTCGGCGAAATGCGCGATCTGGAAACCATCTCCCTGGCCGTCGAGGCAGCGTCCACCGGGCACCTCGTCTTCGCCACCCTCCACACGACCAGCGCAGCGCGAACCGTCGACCGGATCATCGAGGTCTTCCCGGCGGAAGAGCAGATGCAGATCCGCTCCAATCTTGCCGACGGTATCCGCGCCGTCATTTCCCAGGTCCTTTTCAAGCGGATCGACAGAAAAGCGCGGTGCGTTGCACCCGAAATCATGATTGCCACTCCGGCGGTACGTAACCTGATCCGTGAGTCAAAAACCTTTCAGATTCCATCCATGATGCAAGCCGGTAAAAAATACGGCATGCAACTTCTGGACGATGCGATCTTCGATCTTCTGAACAAGGGTTGGATCAGTGGGGACGAAGCTTACATGAAGGCCAACGATAAGGGACGGTTCCGCCCGTATCTGAAAAATCCGCCGACGGATTTTACAGAGGCCTAAACATAAGCGACTTCTTCTTCCGGCGTAAGGAAAGCACGACAAATTCATTCCTTGCCCAGGAATGTTTCAAATGACGTAACACCCTGAAACGAGGTGCATCAATGAGAAAACAGGAAATAGACTACATCTTGACCCAGATGCTCGATTCACACGACAACATCTCGGATTTGAACATCACCGTCGGCAAACCCCTGCAGGTGGAAAGTGCCGGTCAGCTCCTGCCCGTCGAAACCGCACCGGCGTTCCCCAGGTTGACTCCGTTCCAGACGGAGGTCTTCGCCCTGAACCTGATCGGCCATGACCGGCGTCTGACCGAGCACCTGGTCAACCATGGTTCCTGCGACCTGTCCTACGAACTCCCCGGCAAGGCCCGTTTCCGGGTAAACGTCTTCTCTCAGCGGGGGAATTTCTCCATCGTCATGAGGAAAATGGAATCCAGAATTCCGACCATCCAGGATTTTAACCTTCCCGAGGCATTTGACCGGATAGCCAGGGAAAAAAACGGCATCGTCCTGGTTACCGGCGCAACGGGAAGCGGGAAAACGACCTCCCTGGCTGCCGTGTTAAACGAGATCAACAACTCACAATCCATTCATATCGTAACGTTGGAAGATCCGGTCGAGTTCTCCCATCCCCACCGGATGGCCACGTTCAACCAGCGGGAACTGGGTGCGGATTTCGACACATACCCCAACGGTTTGCGGGCGGCCCTGCGACAGGCCCCGAAAGTCATCCTCGTCGGCGAAATGAGGGACCGGGAGACGGTGGAGATCGGTCTGGCGGCCGCCGAAACGGGGCATCTCGTTCTGACCACCCTGCATACGGTAGATGCGGGTTCGACCATCAACCGTATTCTCGGCATGTTCTCCACGGAGGAAGAAAATCAGGTCCGGGTCCGTCTGGCGGATACGCTGCGCTGGATCGTCTGCCAGAGGCTTCTGCCGAAAGTCGGCGGCGGCCGCGTTGCCGCTTTCGAAGCTTTGAGCACCAGCCTGCGCGTTAAGGATACCATTATCAACGGAGAGTCGGAGGGGAAGACCTTTTACGAAATCATGGAGACAGGCAAAGCCTTCGGAATGATCACCTTCGATGATTACATTGTCCAACTGTACGCAGATGGCCTTGTCACGGAGGAAACGGCAAAGGCCTACGCTTCAAACCGGTCGATCGTCGGTCGCGGCATCGACTCCGTGAAGAGTTCCAAGGGAGAAAAGACGACATCGCTGGGGAAGCTGCAGGTAGACAATCAATACGGAAAGACAAGGGGATGGTGATATGGTGGAAATAAAGGACCAACTGGACGATTTCCTGTGGTTTGAATACGACGATTCGGATAAACCGTTCGATTTTATCGGGGAGGATACGGAAACCGCGCTGGTTTGCGTGACCGACGACTCGCTGCATGATAAAATTATTGAAGATTTGAGAAATCGGGATTTCTTCATCACGGAAGTCAAGACGGCAAAAGAAGCGCTAAGAAAGATGCTTTTTCACACCTACACGCTCATGGTGATAGACGAAAACTTCGATACGACCAGCCCCGACAGCAACGATTTGATTCGCTACCTGGCCAACACCCCCATGTCGACCCGGAGACGCATGTTCATCGCCCTGATCAGCCGGCGCATCCGCAGCCTGGACAGGATGGCCGCTCTGGACCAGAGCGTCAACATGATCATTAACGTCTCAAGCATGAAGGATTTCATCACGCTCATCACCAACGGCATGGCGGAAAACGAGGGGTTCTACCACACATTTAAGGATATTATGAAGATATCCGGCAAAGAATAAAAGACTCAGGTCAAATCAGTTCCGGGAAGCATCGACGCCGCGATGTCTTCCCGCCCGATAACCGTGCAGGATGCGGCCAGATGCATGTGATAGAAAGGATTCCCGGGATCGGTCCTGATGGCCCGCTGGAAATACTCAATGGCCAGTTCATGATGTCCCGCCCGGGCCAGGCTGTTTCCGAACCGGTTACAGAACGCCCCTTCCGATTCGGGA
>CAZIPU010000077.1:0-9724 GCA_964541005.1 uncultured Syntrophales bacterium
CGAGACCATCGTCGATGCGATGAGCGCCATCAACAACGACGCCGGGATGGACGCCCTCCAGAAGTTCAACGCCATGCGGACCGATCAGGCCTATATCAACATCCTGTCCCAGAGCTGGCACCAGCCCTGACCGGGAAAACACTTTTCTTTCCCTTCCGCCGGGAAAGGCGGAAGGGGGTAGGTGCGAGGGGGAAAAACGGACCCTGATCAAGTTGTCATCCTGATATTTTATGAAACATTCCGGGGGGAAGTCATTGAATCAAATCACACCCAAGCCGTTTTCAATAAACGGCCCCTTTACGGTTCAACAACCACCCGGTAGGACCAGGACCGACATTCAATGGAAGGTTTCAGCTTTTGAGTTCGTTGGATCATCCGGATGAAACCGGACAGACCGGAAACATTCAGTGGAGGATGACACCGTCTCTCGATCCGGCATCCATAAATGATTGAAGAGACTGCATTCCGGGTTGCGCTGCGCTTGCCCGAATGACAAGCACGGATATTTGTTCGACTATTTACGGATTAAGTAGGGGGGAGGTCGCCTTTTTTGCATTTTCGTTCTGTAATTGTCGTCGGGGCTGTCTTCTGCATTGTCATGGCCGGCACGTTGGCTGATGCGGAGTTGATCACCTATCGTGGCGTTATCGAAGATGCCGTTCATTCCTCGGCTGTCTTGAAAGTCAAGGAGCAGGACGTCAAGATCGCCCATGCCGCTTACCGGCAGGTCTTCGCCGGTCTCTATCCCGAACTGACCCTGACCGGACGTCTGGAGCGGTACGAGAACCTCGATAAAGACACCCGGGACATCCAGTCGGTGAATTCCGAGGTGGTCGGCGGTCAGAGTTCCTGGCGTTCTCTGGCTTACCTGTCCGGTCAGTACGAGATTTCCTCCTGGTACAAGAAACGCTACGAAGCCTCCTACTATCAGAAATTACGGGACGCCGCGGTATTCGATTGCTCGACGGAATCCAAAAAGCTTGCCCGGGACATGACGGATCTTTTCGGCCGGCTGGCGGAAGGAAAAGTCCGGCTGAGGTATGGCGGAGAGATCATCAAAGCGCTGCAAGACCTGGTGGATCTCCGGAATCAGTCCCTGGCCGGAGGGGAGGCCTCCCGGGAAGAGGTAATCAAGGCGGAGTCGGACCTGGAAAGCGCCGAACGGGAACAGGCGACGCTGATGAAGGAACTCCGGGAAAACCTCGAAGCCCTCAACAGCTATACGGCGAAATCCTACGCGGCAACGGACGAGATCGAAAGCCTGAACGCAGAAACGGACCACGAGGCAGCCGAACCGACGATGCATCAAATCGAAGATGCGCCGGAGCTCAAGGCGCGGCGGAAAGAACTGGAAGCTCTGCAGCTCAAGGCCAAATCGACCTTCAACAATTACCTGCCCGATGTGTCCATGTACGGGCGGTACGATTATTACGGCAGCGATACGGACAGCATGGACAACGCCCTCAGGGAGATCAGGGAAAGCGGTTATAACGCCGGGATTTTGATTTCCCTGCCCATTTTCGACGGCGGGGCGAGGAAGTGGGAGCGCGTCAAAACCGGCGAGGAAATCAAAAAGCAGGAAGAAAGCATCAGGGCCGCCATCGAGGAGAGGAAGCGGGAATTGCGAACCTCCTACGCCGGCTATACGGAATTGTCCAGGGCGCTGACACATTACCGGAAGCTGGCGGAGCAATATGAAAAACTGCGCGTCATTTCCGGGAAGGCGGCCGCGCTGGGTCAGCGGAGCCGCGCGGACCTGCTGGAGATGGAAAGGGATTATCTTCAAATCGTACGTGATCTGAAAGTCACGGAAACAACCCTGGGGGTTTATCAAAAGCGGCTGGCCATTGAATCGGATTACGGCAGCTTCATGAGAGAATTCTATGGAAACGGGTCTTGTCAGTATTGAAGTCGTATCGAAAATTCACGCCGTCGCCATGGATATCCAGGCGATCAAACGAAACTATTTCGTCGAGGAAGAACTGAAGCCGGAAGAGATCCTGAGGATTCTAAAGGACAACGGTATGCGGGCAAGGCTCAAACATCTGACCAAAATCGATGATTTGATCAAGTATCCGGCACCGTTCATCATTCTGTCGAAAGAAAATGCCTATCACGTTTTTCTGGGAAAAAAGGAAGACCGGATCATGATCTTCAACTGTGCCGAGAAGAAGATGGCGGAACTGACCGTTGAGGATTTTATGGCCCTCTGGGGCGGCGGCCTGATCGCCCTCTATCCCCGTTTTACGAAAACGGAATTTTTTCTCAACATGAAGTGGCTTTTCAAGGAATTCTTCAAGCACCGTTCGGTTTTCTCGTCCGTCATATCGGCGTCTTTCTTCATCCAGATGTTCGGGCTGGTCAGCCCTCTTTTCATCCAGGTGATTATCGACAAGGTCCTGGCCCATCACGCCCTGACGACCCTCGAAGTGGTTGCCGGCGCCTTCATGGCGGTCCTGATCTTCGACGCCGTCTTGAACCTCATGCGGAATTACCTTCTTTATCATACGGCCAACAAGATCGACGCCAGTCTTGGGGCCAAGGTGTACCGGCACCTGCTGTCGCTCCCGTTTCGGTATTTTGAAGTCCGGAAAGTGGGGAACATCATCGCCCGGGTGCGGGAGCTGGAAAACCTGCGGCAGTTCATGACGAACATCTCGCTCACGGTGCTGCTGGACACGGTCTTTTCCGTCGTGTTCATTGTCATCATGGCAGTTTACAGTGCCAGGTTGACCTTCATCGTCCTGGGTTTCATCCTGGCCATCGGCCTGATTTCCTTTTTCGCGACCCCATTGATCAACGTCAGGCTGAACGACAAGTTCCAGAAAGGGGCCGTTTCCCAATCCTTCCTGGTGGAATCGATCACGGGCATCCAGACGGTAAAGTCTTTGGCCATCGAGGGGAAGATGGTCAAAGATTGGGAAAAACATCTCGGGGAATACATCCTGTCGGCTTTCAAGCTGTCCAACCTGGGGAACGTGGCCGTGACGTCGTCCCAGACGCTGCAGAAGATGATGACCCTGGCGGTCATCTACTTCGGGGTGAGCGAGGTCTTCGACGGGAGCATGAGCGTCGGGCAGCTCATCGCGTTCCAGATGTTTTCCTCCCAGTTGAGCGGTCCGATCCTCAGGCTCGTTCACATGTGGCAGGATTTTCAGCAGGCCCGGCTTTCCCTGGACCGGCTGGGGGACATCATCAACACGCCGCCGGAGGTGGTCGGCGGTGCGCTTACCGTGGAGAAAGTCCAGGGAGGAATTGTTTCAAAGGGGGTGAAGTTCCGCTATACCGCCGAGGGGCCGCTGGTTTTGGACCGTGTTGACTTCGAAATTTCTCCGGGGATGATGGTGGGGATTGTCGGCCGGAGCGGCTCCGGCAAGAGCACGATCGCCAAGCTCATCCAGCGTCTCTATCTGCCCGTGGAAGGGTCGATCTTCGTCGACGGCGTCGATATCCGGCATCTGGACCCGCTTTTTCTCCGGTATAAAACCGGCGTCGTCCTCCAGGAATGTTTCCTCTTCAGCGGTACGATCCGGGACAACATCGCCATGGGCGCACCGGATGCGTCGATGGAACGGATCATCCAGGCGTCCCGCATCGCGGGCGCCCACGAGTTCATCTCGGAGATGCCCATGGGCTACGATACGCCCGTCGAGGAAAGGGGTTCCTCCCTTTCCGGCGGCCAGAAACAGCGGATCGCCATTGCCCGGGCCCTGATCACCAATCCGAACATCCTGATCTTCGACGAGGCGACGAGCGCCCTGGATTACGAATCGGAGCGGATGATTCAGAACAATCTCGGCCTGATCCGGAAGGGACGGACGGTCATTTTCATCGCCCACCGGATGTCGGTCATGAGAACCTGCGACCGGGTGCTCGTCATCGACAAGGGTAAAATCGTCGAGGAGGGCAACCATGAATCGCTCATGCAAAAAGGCGGTCTGTACGCCTATCTATATCAGCAGCAGGAGGAGAACCGTCTATGACGAAAGACCACCACAACTTCCGGCCGATCCTGGCCGAGATCGAGGAGCGCCCGCCCAACCCTTTAGGGACGTACTTCCTCTGGACCGTCATCGCCCTGATGATTGCGATTTTGCTGGGTCTTTATCTGGTTAAGGTCGACGTGGTGGTAACCGCCCGCGGAAAGATCATTCCCTTCGGCGACGTCAAGGTCCTCCAGCCCCTGGAAACCGGAATCATTACGGGCATCCACGTCAAGGAAGGGGATTTCGTCAGGAAAGGCGGCATTCTTATGGAGATCGATCCGTCGGTCGATACGGCGGACCTGGAAGGCAAGAGTCGCAATCTCGAATTTTCGCGTCTGGCCATGGCCAGGGTCGATGCCGTTCTGTCGGGCCGTCCATTCAACCCTGCCGGGAAGAATTATCCCCGGGAGGCGGTGCAAATGCAGTTGTCCCAGTACCGGGCGCAGCGCGACGCATACCTTTCCGGCATCCGGGAAAAGGAAAACGCCCTGCGGGAGGCAAGAAGCGAGCTGAGTACCTTAAGAAAGGAAATCGTCCGGTTGCGAGACCTTCTGGCCATGACGCAGGAGGATGAAAAAAGGTTCCAGGCCCTGGTCGAGGCAGGGGCTCTGGCGGAAAACCGCTGGCGCGAGAAAAAAAGAGAACGGATGAACCTGGAGCGGGAACGGGAGGTCAAGGAAGGACAGGCCGCGCAGACGGAGGCCAGGGTCGCAAGAATCGAAGAAGAAATGAACACTTTCCGGAACGGCTTCCGGGAGAAACTCCTGTCGGAATATTCCGAAAGCCTGAAGGGGAAGAACATGCTGGAGGCGGAGGTGAGCAGCCTGCAGTTTCGGAAGGCAAAGAAGTTCATCACCGCCCCCGTGAACGGTTATGTGTATCTCCTGCCGGTCAAGACGCTGGGCGGCGTCGTGACGACGGCCCAGCCGGTGGTGGGCATCGTGCCGGAGGGCACGCCGCTCATTGCCGACGCCATGGTTTTCAATAAGGATATCGGTTTTGTCAAACAGGGTCAGGACTGCGTCATCAAGGTGGATACGTTCGATTTCCAGAAATACGGGACCATCCGGGGAAAGATCAAAACCATCTCGCCGTTCAGCGTGGACGAGCAGGAGAAGAACCGGCAACCGGCAGGGTTGGACCCGGATCGGGAACAGCAACCCGGCGGCTACCCCCTCCACGTCAGTATGCTCTCCGAAGAACTGAAGACGAAAAACGGGATGGTCTACCGGGTGAAGCCGGGGATGACCGTCACCGCAGAAATCAACGTCGGGAAACGCCGGGTCCTCGAATTCTTCCTCTTCCCGGTGATCAAATACCTGGATGAGGGCCTGAAGGTCAGGTAGGGAGCAAAGAACAGAGAAGCAAATGAAGGGTGACATACCCACAGATTGACATAATCCTGCGGGTTATTAATCAGAATTCACAAAGGAGGTTTTTATGAAGAAACATTTCAAACAGACTATTGCAGTTGCTCTTTTGTTTTCACTGGTAATAACGCAAACCGGTTGTTTTTCTCTGGCTGTTGAACAAATACACGTTCCCAATATTGATCATCCGGTATTTACAGATGTCATTATTGCTGCGGGAAAACCCGATGAAGCTTCGTTGAAAAAAATCGGTGCGTCTGATGCACTGGTTTTCATCGGTTCCAGATATTCATATCTGTTGCTCGCTGGTATCGAACCATTGATGAAAATATCCAGAAATCTGGAAGGTCAATACATTTTCATAAAACAACCGTCCCACTCCTTGTTTTATAAGGATAATCAATTCTGGGGAACCTTGAAGGTTGGTTATAAATATCCCGGTGAATTAACCGCCAAACAAACGGAAATTTTGAGCGACTTAGGTTTCCAAAAGGAAGGAAACGGAATTTACTTAATAAATATTGAAATCAGCGGATTGCGTTTCGCCAAGACAGATATTCCACCAAACCAGAACCAAGCGCTGCAGATGAAACACGAAATTTACTTTTACCATCCACCTGCATCGGTTGTCTTTCCGGCAATCGGAAAAGCGATCCTGACACCGGTTGCCTTCGCTGCGGACATAATAACATCTCCCGTGCAAATATTGGGATTAATGTACCTTGCACTCCAACTTAGCCATATAGGTGGATGACGGGAAAAGAAGGAAGAGAGGGGCATGTCTTGCTATTTGCCATCCTGTATAAGGAATATTCTTTATGGCTCGACCAATACGAATAGAATTTGAAGGTGGTTTCTACCATGTAACTTCCCGGGGGAATGCCCGACAGGACATCTTTGCCGATGCTGAAGACTACCGGGTGTTTCTCATGACCCTTGCCGATGTGGTCGAGCGCTATAAGTGGTTTGTTTATGCGTACTGCCTCATGGGCAACCATTATCACCTCCTGATAGAAACACCCCAGGCAAATCTCTCCCAGGGTATGCGTCAGCTCAATGGCGTATATACACAGAAATATAATGGACGCCATGACCGCGTGGGGCACCTCTTCCAAGGCCGTTACAAGGCCTTCGTTGTCGAGAAGGACGCCTATCTTCTCGAACTCAGCCGGTATATTGCATTGAATCCCGTACGGGCGGGGATGGTTTCCTTGCCGGAAGACTGGCCTTGGTCCTCATATGGTGTAACAGCCGGTATGAAATCGCAGGAATCGTTTCTTTACACGGATTTCCTGCTCAATCTATTCTCTCCTTCGAAAGTTCAGGCCAGGAGGTTGTATAGGAACTTTGTGACGGAAGGATTGGACAGGGGAAGTCCCTTAAAGGAAGCCAGAGGCGGGTTAATATTAGGACATGCAGCATTCGTTGACGAAGTCCGAAAGTTAATCGAAGAATCGGAAACAGATGAGGCAGTCAGGGCGGAGAAGTATGCCGCACGTCCTCCGCTCTTAGAAATATTCGCGGGTGTGGATCGAGACGACGGAATCCACGATGCGGTATATCGCTGGGGATATAAATTGAAGGACGTCGGCAATTACCTCGGCCTTCACTATTCAAGAGTTAGTAAGATTGCAGGAAAAATGGCAAAAAGCAAGGCCTGACCCCTGATGCGTAGTGGGATGGCCGTCTCCTTGAAATATTTCTTGACAAAGAGATAGGCCTCTGTTAATAGCGCAAATGCCGCTTGGATCCAGTTTCGGACTGAGACGGAAAAGGAAGGAAGCTTTGATTTACGTATTTTTTACCTCCCGTCCGTCTTGTGACGCGGAGGTTTTTTTTTGCCCGGAAGGAGAAATGTTTTGGAAATATTCAACACGGTAAAGGACATGCAGGCCAAGGCGAACCGGCTCCGCGAGCAGGGGAAGCGGATTGCCTTCGTGCCGACGATGGGGTATTTCCACGAAGGGCACCTGGATTTGATGCGGGAAGGCAGGAAAAGGGGAGACTACCTGGTGGTCAGCATCTACGTCAACCCGACGCAGTTCAGCCCCACGGAAGATCTGGACAAGTATCCCCGGAATTTCGAGAGGGATCGGGCCCTGGCGGAAGAGGTCGGTGTCGATGCGATATTCTTTCCGGATAATGAAGGGATGTATCCCCCGCACTATCAGACGTATGTCGATGTGGAGGGGGTGACGAAAAATCTCTGCGGAGCATCGAGGCAGGGGCACTTCCGGGGCGTTGCCACGGTGTGCACGAAGCTCTTCAATATTGTCAAACCCCATGTGACCGTTTTTGGGAAAAAGGATTTTCAACAGCTGGTAACGATCAGGACCATGATCCGGGATCTGAACATGGACATCGAGGTGGTCGGAATGCCGACCACACGGGAGCACGACGGCCTCGCCATGAGTTCCCGCAATGTCTATCTCAGCGAGGAAGAGCGGAAATCGGCCCTGTCGCTCAGCCGTTCCCTGGCCCTGGCCAAAAGGATGTTTGAGATGGGCGAAACCGATGCCCGGGAGATTCGGGACGAGGTAACCCGTTATATTGAATCCTGTCCGCATACCCAGATCGACTATGTCAGGATAAGTCATGTGGATACGATCGAGGAAACGCAGCTTGTCGGTGTCGACACGTTCATCGCCCTGGCCGTCAGGGTGGGCAAGACGAGATTGATCGACAACCATGTGTTTGGAGAGGTTCTGGATATTCCCTATCCGGAAGGTCGGTAAATTTTTGAGTGTTTTAAGAGGTGAGTTGCCATGCAACGGTTTATGATGAAATCCAAACTTCACAGAGCGGTTGTGACGGACGCGGATTTACATTACGAGGGAAGCATTTCGATTGATGAGAATCTGCTGGAGGCGTCCAACATCGTTCCTTACGAGAAGGTTGCCATCTACAATGTCACCAACGGGGAGCGATTTACAACCTATGCGATTACCGGCAAGGCAGGTTCGGGGGTTATCTGTCTCAACGGCGCGGCTGCGCGAAAGGTTTCCAAGGGAGATATCATCATCATCGCCACGTACGCGATGGTCGATGAGAGCGAGGTCAAGGGCTGGAAACCGACCTGTGTGCTTCTTGACGGAGAAAACAAAATCAAGAAGATCACCAGCTGATCTGTGACAGCATTATATCTGATCATGAAGGGCATTCCGCATGGTTCAAGGGGTGCCCTTTTTTTAATAGACCTTGAAATTCCCGGGGCGATTTGCTAGGGAATCATAGGTGCCTCTATGGGATTTCTCTCGGACAAACGCATTAAAAATATTTTTCTGACCGGTCTCGCCGTCATCATTCCCATCGGGCTGACCCTCTATATCCTCTTCTTTATCATCGACGTCATGGACGGTCTTTTGAAGATCATTCCTGACCGGTACGAACCGGATGCCCTTTTGGGATTCCACATACCCGGGTTGGGGATCATTTTTACCGTTCTGCTCATTTTCATTACCGGCCTCGTCACGAAGAGTTACCTGGGGAATGTGGTTGTCAGGACCGGCGAAGGTCTTTTCGGCAAGATTCCCATCGTCCGGAGCATTTACCTGGCGATCAAACAAATCTTCAACAGCCTTTTCGTGGGGAAAAGCCGAAGTTTCAGAAAGGTCGTCCTGATTGAATACCCGAGAAAGGGGCTGTACAGCATCGGATTTGTGACCGGTTCGGCGGAGAGCTCTTTCCCGCAGATTTCCGACGAGCAGAAAGATCACATCGGCGTCTTTGTTCCTCTGGCACTGACACCCTACACGGGAGGTTTCGTCATTGTGCATCAAAGCGAGGTGGTCGAACTGGACATGACGGTCGAAGAGGCATTTACACTGATCATTTCGGCAGGGATGGTTCCGCCCCAGAAAAGGGAAAACGGGCGTGAACAATCAGCCGGGGGAAATACCGAATAATATAACGAAAGGAAGGAAACTGCATGAATATTACATCGGAAAGCGTCAAAATCGGGCATCCGGATATTGTTTGTGACATGATTGCGGCGAACATCATTGCGGAAATCATCGATGAAGAGTTGAGGACCGGTATGACGATCGACAACATGCCCCACTGCGGCCTGGAGGTTTTTCTCGGCAAGGGACTGTGCATCGTTGGGGGAGAGGTGGCTACCCGTATCTACGTCGATATCGAGAAGATCGTCCGGAACACGGTTCTGTCGATAGGGTACAACGACTCCAACCTGGGGCTGAACGGCAATTCCATGGGGATCCTGAACACGATCATTCCGCAGTCTCCGGACATCAACCAGGGTACCCGGGCGGACCTGGGCAAGTACAAGGAAATCGGAGCCGGCGACCAGGGGATCATCTACGGTTTTGCCTGCGACGAGACCCCGGAATTGCTGCCCCTGCCCTATGT
>CAZIPU010000078.1:0-9512 GCA_964541005.1 uncultured Syntrophales bacterium
CAGAATCGGTTTCTGATAGCACAAATGCGTCAAATTATCCATAAACCTGATAAAACCTTGCACGCACATTGAGCAAGACATTGATCCTTATAGAAGATCGGCCGGAATAACAGCAAACAATCAGGAAAGTCGAGTGTGGCCGAAACCGCCCGTTCCTCTTACAGTCGTCTCCAACGCGGGACTTTCCTCCCAGGCACCTTTGCAAACCGGTTGGATGACCATCTGGGCGATCCGGTCTCCGCGTTTTATTTCGAAAGATTTTTTCCCGTGATTAATCAGGATGACCCCTATCTCCCCCCGATAATCCGCATCAATCGTCCCCGGGGCGTTAAGCACGGTCACGCCGAAATCCATGGCAAGGCCGCTGCGCGGTCGGATCTGGGCCTCATACCCTTCGGGAAGAGAGACGGCAAACCCTGCGGATATCTTTTTCCATTCGCCGGGCAGAATCGTCTCGCTTTTCAAAACCGCGGCCCGTATATCCATGCCGGAAGCATGAATCGTCATATACCGGGGCAATTCAAGATCATCCTGGTCGGGCATTTTCCTGACGGGGATCCGGATTTCACGGTTCATGCTTTGCCCCGCATCGTTTCGACAATTCCGGGAGAAACCCTGCCCACGGCCACCATCGACAGTCTTTCCGGTGCAAACATCTCACCCGCCAGATCATGGATATCTCCCGGGGTGACCGCTTCGATTTTCTCCATGACTTCCTCCCATGAAATCTGCCGGCCGAAGCAGAATTCATTCTTCGCCAGGCGGGTCATCCGATTATCCGTACTCTCCATGCTGAGGAGAAAATTGCCCTTGATCATTTCCCTGGCATCCCGGATTTCCTTGTCGGTCAGGGGATCGTTCCGCAAGCGCTCCATTTCACGGTGAACCAGATGTATTACCTCCCGTACCTGTTCCTCACCCGTTCCCGCATAAATTCCAAGCATGCCGGTATCCAGGTAGGCATTCAAATAAGACTGGATGTCATACACAAGGCCTCTTTTTTCGCGGATTTCCTGGAACAGTCTCGAACTCATGCTCCCTCCCAGGAGGGCATTCATCAGGAAAGAAGCATACCGCCGGGGGTCGGTTGAAGACGGAGCGGCACAACCGATAATGAGGTGGATCTGTTCCAGATCCTTTTCCGTCGTAGATGTTACGGCGGAAGGATTCGGAGGAACATCCCGGACATCCTCTTCCATCGCCGCAATCGATCCGAAATGCCGGGAAACCAAATCGATCAATTGATCGTGCTTCACCTGGCCCGCAACGGATATGACGAGATTTTTCCCCCGGTAGTTGTGATTGAAGAAACGGAGAATGCGCCTGCGGTTGAAGGAAGCGACCGTATCCTGGGTTCCCATGATCGGGCGTGCCAGGGGATGCCCATCCCAGAACAGTGATTCAAAAAGGTCGTGGACGTACTCATCCGGAGAATCTTCCAGCAGCCGGATTTCCTGCTGGACGACAGATTTTTCCTTTTCGATATCTTCGGACCGGAAACGGGAATTCTTAAAAATATCGGCAAGCAGTTCGATGGCGAGATCAAGGGAGTAATCGGGAACCTTGATATAAAAAGCGGTGCTCTCCTTTCCCGTGGAGGCATTCATCACCCCGCCGACGACGTCGATGGCGGAGGCGATTTCCAGGGGGGACCTTTGCCGGGTCCCCTTGAAAAGCATGTGCTCGATGAAATGAGCGATCCCGTTGGATGCCCCGTTTTCATGGCGGGAGCCGCAGCGGACCCACACGCCAATCGAAACGGAGCGGACATGACTAATTTCTTCTGAAACGACGCGAATCCCGTTTGCGAGGATGGTCTTATTGACCATTTTCTCCCAAGGCTTCCTTTCTGCTGAGGCGGATCTTCCCCTGCTTGTCGATTTCCAGAACCTTTACGTTCACTTCATCCCCTTCTTTCAAAATATCGGTAACCTTATCCACCCGTTCTCTTGCCAGTTGGGAGATATGAACCAGGCCTTCCATTCCCGGCAAAATCTCGACAAAAGCACCGAAATCCATGATCTTTTTGACCGTGCCGCGATAGATCTTTCCGATTTCCGCCTCTTCGGTCAGCCATTTCACCATGCATACCGCCCTGGCTGCAGCTTCCGCATCGGAGGAAGCAATGGTAACGGTGCCGTCATCTTCCACGTCAATCTTCACACCTGTCTCGCTGACAATCTGCCTGATGTTCTTACCGCCGGAACCGATAACGTCACGCACCCGGTCAGGACGCACCTTGACCGTTGTAATTCTCGGAGCATAGAGGGAAATCTCCGACCTCGGTTCGGTCATGGTTTCCATCAGCTTGTCGATGATGTGGAATCGGCCTTCTTTTGCCTGTTCGAGGGCCATCCGAAGCACATCCTCCGTCAGCCGGTCGATTTTGATATCCATCTGGACAGATGTAATTCCCTTTTTCGTGCCGCAGACCTTGAAGTCCATGTCCCCGCAATGGTCTTCGTCTCCGAGAATATCCGACAGGATCACAATCCGGTCATTCTCCTTGAGCAGTCCCATGGCAATCCCCGCGGCGATGCCCTTGACGGGAACACCGGCATCCATCAGGGACAGCATCCCGGCACAAACCGTCGCCATGGAAGAAGAGCCGTTCGAGGAAAGGATTTCGGAAACGACCCTAATCGTGTAGGGAAACACGTCCGGCGTGGGCAAAATGGGAACCAAGGCCCGCCTGGCCAGCGCACCGTGGCCGATTTCGCGCCTGCCGGGACTCCTTAAGGGCTTGGCTTCACCAACGGAGTAGGGGGGGAAGTTATAATGGAGAATAAAGGATCTCATTTCTTCTCCCGTAATATAATCCATCCGCTGTTCATCCTGGGAAGTACCAAGAGTTAAAGCGGCCATGGACTGTGTCTCTCCCCGGTTGAACAGGGCCGATCCATGGGCTCTCGGCAGAACGCCGACTTCGGAACTGATCGGACGAATGTCCCTGGTGCCGCGGCCGTCTATGCGCTGATGCTCATTCAAAATCATATCCCGGAGGATACGGCTTTCCATCTTTTCGATCATTCCGGCAACGATCGGCTTCATTTTTCCGTCCTCACCGGATAACTCCGTGATAACGGCTTTCCGGATGTCATCGAGCCGCGAATAACGATCCTGTTTGCGGGGCATACGATAGGCCGCCTGGAGATCCGCTTCCGCTCTTTCAGTCACCCGGGCTGAGAACGCTTCGTCCACAGGCTCGATGATGATCTCCCGTTTCGTCTTGCCGATTTCCTTTTTCATTTGAATCTGCAGGTCGATCACGGAACGCATGGCGTTCAGGCCGAAGGTAATCGCATCGACGATAACGCTGTCATCCACTTCTTCCGCACCGCCTTCGAGCATGACCAGGTTCACATCGTAGCCGTCGCCCTGCTCATGGGGCACCATCCGGCCGGCAAGAAAAAGATTGAGATCGCTGCTCTCCATCTCTTCGATGGAGGCATTGCAGACGAATTGCCCGTTTATCCGGCCAACCCTGGCTGCGGCAATAGGACCCTTGAAGGGGATATCGGATATCTCCAGGGCAACCGACGTCGCCAGCAGGGCCGTCACATCCGGATCATGATCCGTATCGACCGACAGCACCGTCGCAACCACCTGGGTTTCGTGATGATATCCCTTGGGAAAGAGGGGACGAATGGACCGGTCGATGATACGCGATGTCAGGATTTCCCGCTCGTTGGGACGCCCTTCCCTCTTGAAAAAACCGCCGGGAATTTTGCCTGCCGCGAAAGTCATTTCCTGGTAATCTACCGTCAGGGGAAGAAAATCCAGGCCTTCCCGCTTATCTTTCAGAGACACCACCGTCACGAGCACCACCGTGTCTCCGTAGGTCGCAAGAATTGCCCCGTCGGCCTGCGCGGCTACATAATTCGCTTTCAGGGAAAGTTTTTTCCCGGAAAACTCAGTCGAAAATACGTTACTCATCGATTTATTTCCCTCTCCATTTGGTTTATTGGTAAAACAATCTCCACCCTTGGGCAACGGAATGCAAAAGACCCTTCCATTCTAACCTAAAATATGTTGCGGCAGGAACGGTGGAAAGGAGCGTTCACATCACTTTCTCAGTCCCAGACGGGAAATGATGTTCCGGTATCGCTCCAGATCTTTTTTCTTCAGGTAATCCAGCAGTCTCCGCCGTTGGCCGACCAGCTTCAACAGGCCCCGCCGGGAATGATGGTCCTTCTTATGCATCTTGAAATGCTCCGTCAGGTATTCGATCCTGGCGCTCAAAAGAGCGATCTGGACTTCGGGAGAACCCGTATCGTTCTCATGAAGTTTGAAGCTGCCGATTATCGTCCCTCTCTTTTCAACATCTAACACCGTTTCATCCTCCCTCTCTTTATTTGAAACATTCCTTTATTTTGTTAATCCATTCTCTGCGATTTGAAAACCCGCAATGTTCTGGCCGCCTGCCTGGTTTCTTCAGCCGAGGCTATTTCTTCCGTGCCGCAGAGCATCTCCGCAACCGCAACAAGGCCCGTTTCCGAATTGGCAATTCTTATCATATCTCCCTGAGCAAGAAAAGGAATATGATCGACTTGCATCTCCGCACCCGTCAACTGATGGCCGTCCCGGATTTTCTTCGCCAGGCACCCGTCCACGTAAACGGCCCTGAGTCCGGCGATTGCTTCCGCGGGCGGGATCAAGACCTCCGTCAGACGAACCCTTTTTTCATCGTCCGTCAATCCGTCCAGCAGCAGAGCCGACTCTTCAAGAAACGAACCGCTTCTGGTTCTCCTCAAGGCATAAAGCGTTGCCCCGCATCCCAGGGTTTCCCCGATATCCGCGCAAAGGGAACGGATATAGGTCCCCTTCGAACACGAAACGGTAAAAACCACCCGGGGCAGATCGGTCTCGATCAAGCCGACGTGAAACACCTCCACAGTCCTCGGTTCCGGCGTCAGCACAACACCCTTCCTCGTCCACCGGTGCAGCGGCTTGCCGTGTACTTTCACCGCCGAATACAGAGGCGGAACCTGCCGTCTTGTTCCGAGAAGCCCTTCAACCGCCCGGATGACCTCTTCAACCCCGACATCGGGATCAATTCTCTCCAGCACTTCACCCGTGATATCCAGGGTATCGGTACGAATGCCGAGGAGGATCGTGGCCCGGTACTCCTTCGTGTCGGTTATCAGAAACGGGGAAAGTTTCGTCCCCTCATTGATCAGAACAGGTAAAACGCCCGTCGCCAGAGGATCCAGAGTTCCGGTGTGTCCAACTTTGTCCGCTTTAAGGATCCGTTTGACTTCCGCCACGACATCGTGGGAGGTCTTTCCGGCCTGCTTGTCAAGAATGACCAGACCATCCATCGGCTACAGGACGGATTGGACCGCATCCAGAACACGCTGATGGACATCGGGGAACTCGCCCTCGATGCGGCAGGCCGCCGCATTCATATGCCCTCCGCCGCCAAAGGCTTTTGCAACCCGCTCGACGTTGATCCGGTCCTTTGACCGAAGACTCAGCTTGAAGAATCTTTCGCCCATTTCACTGTAAAAAATCGCCACATCGACCCCCCGGATTTCCCGTGGAATATCGACGAAATTTTCCGTATGTTCATGCGTTGCCCCAAGGGCATCAAGGGTCTGTTGAAAAGCAACCATGGATCCCACCCGGCCTTCTAGGTCAAATCGCAAGGTATCCAGCACCTTTACCATCAGGCGGACCTTAACCAGGGGGTTGTTTTCGTAAATCTGCTCGGAAATCCAGCGTGGCTCCGCCCCGCAACCCACGAGATTGCCCGCAGCGATCAGGGTATCCCTGCTGGTGCTGTTGTAACGGAAACCGCCCGAATCGGTCAAAATGGCCGTGTAGAGATTTGTCGCCGCATCCTTTGACAGTTCGATCGACATGGCCTCGACCAGGCGACAGAGCAGCTCACCCGTCGAACTGGCCGCGGGATCGATGTAGGAGAAATGGCAGAATCCGTCATTGGAAATATGATGATCGATATTGATCAGCCTTTTCATCCGGGCAATCTCTTCCGCCTTTTCACCGACCCGTTCCAACTCGCTGCAATCCAGAATAAATACGGCATCATACTGATCCGGGTTTTCGATTGTGGAAACGATGGTGTCGCTTCCCGGAAGGAAACGGTAATTCTCGGGCGTCCGGTCCTGGTTGTAAATTACGGCCTTCTTTCCCAGGGAGCGAAGAATATGATAAAGCGCCAGTTCCGAACCAAGGGCGTCGCCATCCAGCCTGATGTGCGCCGTAATGAGAAATACATTGTGCAATCTTATCTGTTCAATAACATCATGAAGCATGATCGCTGTCCTGCTCCTCCAATTCCGCGAGGATCCGGTCAATCCGGCTTCCGTAGGCAAACGACGGATCCGTCCTGAAGATAATCTCCGGGGTATGCCTGAGCTGCAATCTCCGGCCCAGTTCCTTCCGGATGAAACTCGTCGCTTTTTTCAGACCTTCCTGGGTCTCCCGGCGGCACGTATCCTGACCCATTTCGACGAAGAAAACTTTGGCCACCCGCAGGTCGTCGCTGACCTTGACGCCCGTAACCGTCAAGGTGCCGATCCGGGGGTCCCGGATTTCCTTGAGGAGAATATCCGACAACTCCGCCTGAATGAGTTCGGCAACCCGATCTGCCCGCTTAAAATTCGTCATATTTACCGTCTTCCCCTTCCCAGGGGTCCATCAGGTCGGCCATGCTCACGATCTCCATTTTGGTCTTCACGATCTCGGCAACCTGCATGCCGTCGATGAAATCCATAATGTGATCCATTTTCGCGTTGATGTACTGCTTGTCGTTGCCGACCACACAAAAACCGATTCGCGCCCGTTTCCACTGATCGTTGCCGCCGACTTCGGCAATCGATACATTGAATTCATTCTGCGTCCGCTTCAGGAGATGCTTCAGAATGCCTCTCTTTTCCTTCAGAGACCTGCACTGCGGTATGAGAACATCGATGATACCGTATCCCACAACCATCACCTGGTCAGCCTCTCTTTCATCCGGAAACGGTTAAAGTTTCCGTTCGACCTTCTCCTGGGTATAGGCTTCGATGACGTCTCCCAGTTTCAGATCGTTAAACCCTTCGATACCGATACCGCATTCGAAACCGCTCAGGACTTCCTTCGCGTCGTCCTTAAAACGCTTCAGCGACATGATTTTCCCATCGAAAACCTGGATGCCGTCCCGGACGAGGCGCACATTCGATTTGCGTGTAATTTTCCCCTCCGTGACGAAACTGCCGGCAATCGTTCCGACCTTGGGAACCCGGAAGATTTCCCGGACTTCCGCCTTACCCTGGGTCACATCCTTGTATTCCGGTTCGAGGAGCCCTTCCATGGCAGCGCGGACATCGGCGATAGCATTGTAAATAATATCGTAAAGTTTTATATCCACCCCTTCCTGCTCCGCGAGTTCCGCGACCCGCGTATCGGGTCGCACATTAAACCCGATGATGATCGCGTTGGAAGCGGATGCCAGCATGACGTCCGTTTCGGTAATGGTGCCGGGGGAGCTGTGGATGATGTTCAGTTTGATATCGTCCGTACTGAGCTTCGTCAGGGCATCGCCCAGGGCTTCGATGGACCCCTGGACATCGGCCTTCAGGATGACGTTCAGTTCCTTCACGCCTTCCTTGATCTTCTGGTACAACTGTTCGAGGGTGATCTTGGAACTCGCCGAGAGTTCTTTCTCCCGTTCCTTCCTGATCCAGTATTCGGCGATGCCGCGGGCTTTTTTCTCGTCCTCCACACCGACAAATTCGGCACTTGCCTGGGGAACGCTGGAAAAACCGATCACTTCGACAGGCATGGACGGCCCCGCTTCCTTGACCCGGCCCCCTTGGTCGTTATACATAACCCGCACCCGCCCCCATTCCATCTTCGACACGAAGGCATCCCCTTCCCGGAGCGTTCCCTCCTGGATCAGAACGGTCGCCACGGGGCCCCTTCCCTTGTCCAGCTTCGCTTCGACAATGACGCCCCGGGCAGGCTGATCCGGGTCTGCTTTCAGATCGAGAACATCCGCCTGGAGAAGAATCATCTCCAGGAGGTCTTCGATGCCTTCCTTCTTCTTGGCCGATACCTCGCAGAAAATCGTGTCGCCGCCCCATTCCTCGGACACGAGGTTGTGCTCCGTCAGGGCCTGCTTGATTTTACCCGGATCCGCCCCGGGTTTATCCATTTTGTTGATCGCCACCAGAATCGGAACCCCGGCGACACGGGAATGGTTGATGGCCTCGACGGTCTGGTCCATGACGCCGTCATCGGCGGCAACGACCAGCACGACGACGTCCGTCACCCTGGCACCGCGGGCACGCATGGCCGTGAACGCTTCGTGTCCCGGCGTGTCGAGAAAGACGATATCCCTGTCCTTGATATGCACATGATAGGCGCCGATTGCCTGGGTAATGCCCCCGGCTTCGCCGTCAATGACGTTCGTCTTCCGGATCGCATCCAACAGGGATGTTTTTCCATGATCCACGTGACCCATGATTGTGACAACCGGCGCCCGGGGCTGGAGATTTTCCGATACAGCCTCCGGTTTTTGCATCGCCTCTTCGAACTCCATAACCGCCGTTTCCACCTGGTAACCGAATTCGGAAGCGATCAGGGTGGCGGCGTCAAAATCAATGGCCTGGTTGATGGTCGCCATGATACCGATCCCCATCAATTTGTTGATGACGTCCCCCGCTTTCACCCCCATCTTCTTGGCCAGCTCTCCGACCGTGATGGTATCCCCTATCTTGACACGACGTTTGATCGCCTTCGGGGTCGTAATCTGCGTCTTTTTCATCTTGACGGGGGCAACCTTCTTCTCCTCCCGCCATCTGCCCGGCTTTTCTTCCCCTTCGACTTCCAGACTACGGCCCTTCTTATCCACCACCTTCTTCAAGAACATTTTCTTCTTAACCGGAACCGCTTCCTCAACGAACTGCGTCAGGGGGCCCTTCCGTTTCTTTCTGCCCCGATCACCCTCTTCCGATGGTGTCGGAACCGCCGTGGGTGGGGTTATTTCCTTGATTATTTTAGGTGGCTCCGGTTTCCGGGCAGGAATTTTATGGATCTCAGGATGCTCGCCCCCGGCAGCCTCTGTTTTGGCTGCTTCCGGCCTCACAGGCGGAACGGGCTCTTTGGCGGCCTTTACCTCGGCAGAAGGAACAGCCTTCTGTTCGACAACCGGAACGACTTTCTGCTCGACAACCGGGGGTTGCTCTTCCCGGGGCACCCCGACAGGAAAGGCCTTCTCTTTTACCTCGACCGCCGGCTCATGCTCTTCTTCGGGGGAAACCTTCTTCTCTTCCGGCTTTTCTTTCTTTAATGGCATTTTTGCAGGTGCGACCGGCTCAACCGCCGGAATTTCGACGGCGGGAACAACCTTGATTTCCTCTTTCCTTTCCGGGGGGAGAAGGGCTTCCGCTTCGCCCTTCTTCACTTCCGGTTCTTGAACCGCAGCCGGTACTTCCTCCATGGGAGCAATTTCTTCCGGAGCTTCGCCCTTTTCCTCTTCCGCAGCCTGGCGGACAGCCCGGCGC
>CAZIPU010000079.1:0-9396 GCA_964541005.1 uncultured Syntrophales bacterium
ATTCATCCGGCACCTCATTCCAATTGTCAAGATTAAAGATTTGACCCCATTCTTGTTCCGGATGGGAGAATATTCTTGCGATGATGTGGATATCGATCCATAATGTGCACGCATGTTGATCATGGAATGACTCTACGCGGGACATTCCTGATTTCTTTTTTCATCCCGAAAGCGGTGATCATGTCCGAACGATTCGTCAGTGAAGCCATCAATCCCGTAACCGCCACCTGCGCCACCTTGCTCATGGCCGCCGGCGGACCAGGGCTCCCGCGCGAATTCCTGTGGCGTGGCCGAACCGTTGTCATCAGGGACATAAAACGCACGTGGCGGGAAACGGGGAAATGCAGCCACGGCTCACCCGAGTTGTACGTCCGCAAGCACTGGTTCGAGGTGACGACCGACGCCCGGGAGACGATGAAAATTTATTTCGAAAGACAGGATCGCGGCGGCCGGAAAGGGCGACGATGGTGGCTCTTCAGCATCCGTGAAGCGGATGAAAACCCGCCGGAAATGACTGATGAAGGAAAATCAGGCGACGATTCGTAAAATCGTCCATGTTTATCCGGTGACGGTCAATTCATCAACCGGGGATCCCGGAAACCACCTCGGCCGGAAAATTTTGAACGGAGTTTGACTCCCGGCATCGAACTGTCTATCAACCGACAATCGATAATGGTAGAATCAAAATAAAAACGAACCCGGAAAAGAAAGGAGAAGGGAGATGGAAAAGGAGTGGTATCATAAGAGTTACGGGATTAAAGACGGGTTGAAACCGGGCAATGAACATTTTCAATATTTTTATGTTGTTTCTGATAAGGGCGCCACGAAATGTCATTATTGTGTCTGGATTACCGATGATGCCCTGCCTCGCTTGGATCCGTCCCGGAACTTCGATGCGATTGTCTCCACCCACAGGGAGGCTTGGAATCAATGGGTCAGGGAAAAGATTGATCAGGGTGCTCTCGAAAGCACGGTTTTGAAGATTGACAGGGACGGCGAAAGCGAGATCGCTCTGGCCGACATGCCCGAGCATTTCGTATTATGATGGGCGATCCTTCTCCGGCATCGCGAAAGGTTCTGCATGTGACCTGGCAGAGGCTGGTAGACAATACCGGATTGACCTGTTCCCGCTGCCATGAGACGGAGACCTGCCTTGATGAGGCCATGGGCGCCATGCGCCCTTTGCTCTCAGGGCAGGGGATTGAAATTATTTTGCAAAAGAAACGGATTCTGCCGCTTGCTTTCAAGCAGGATCCCCTCGCTTCCAACATCATCTTCATCGAGGGGAAGCCCCTGGAAAACTGGCTTCAGACGGAAACCAGCCGGAGTCCATGCTGCGATGTCTGCGGGGATAATGAATGCAGGACCTTGTCGTTCGAAGGTAAAACCTATGAAGCCGTTCCGGTTGAATTGATTATCCGAGGTCTTTTGAGGGCCGTGGAAACGGTCTTCGGCATTAAACTGGAAAGGTTGCCGGAGGATGTGAAGGCAGCACGGTAATCCATGACATTATAAGGTCGATCGGAAAAGCGGCGTCTTGATCGATATGAATGGAGTAGATACGTTTTCCGCTCCATACGGGGCATTTCTCAATCATACCCCAGTTCCGCCAGGCGCTCGTCGTCGATGCCGAAAAAATGCGCAACCTCGTGGACGACCGTGATCTCGATTTCCCGTTCCAGTTCTTCGCGGGTATGGCACATCCGCTCCAGCGGTTCCTGAAAGATGAAGATGGTATCGGGATAAAGGGGCGGTTCCAGGACGGAGCGCTCCGGCAGGGCGGCGCCCTCGTAAAGTCCCAGGGGCATATCGTCCGGTGTCATCCCCAGTTCTTCCAGCATTTCCCGGGAAGCGCGTTTTTGGACCGTGATGGACACATTTTCCAGGTGAGCCCGGATTTCACCGGGAATGCGGTCTATGGCGCGCCGGACGGCGCGGTCGAATTCCTTTTGCGAGAGTTTCATCTTCCCGAATGATATGGGTTACGGCGGCGGGTGACATCACCGCGGCATAAGCCTCGCTGAATTAGTGTCATCAGGCGATATGATGACTGACGTCTTCCCGTACGTTTTCTTTTGCCTGCTGCCTGGCATGATCCGTGGCCAGGAGCATGTACATTGCCGGAACGACAAACAGGGTGAAGAGCGTTCCAATCGCGATTCCCGTGGCGATGACGAGGCCCAGGTTGTACCGGCTGGCGGCGCCGGCGCCCGACGCGGTAATCAGGGGTACGACCCCCAGGACCATGGCCGCCGTGGTCATGAGGATCGGCCGGAGGCGGATGGCTGCGGCGTCTTCGATGGCCTGACGTTTACTCGACCCCTTGCGTTGCAGATTGTTCGCGAATTCGACGATCAGGATGCCGTGTTTGCTGATGAGGCCGACGAGCGTGACGAGTCCCACCTGCGTGTAAATGTTCAAACTCGAACCGCCGACGCCTAGGCTGATGAAAATCAACGCGCCGCAGATCGACAGGGGGACGGTGACCAGGATAATGATGGGATCACGGAAACTTTCAAATTGTGCCGCCAGCACCAGGAAGATAATAATCAGGGCAAAGAAGAAGGTGAGCATCAGGGCTGTCGACTCCTGGATAAACTGCCGTGACTGGCCGGCGTAGTCGATTGTGTACCCCTGGGGGAGAATGCGGTCCGCCAGATCCTTCAGGTAGGTCAGGGCCTGCCCCTGGGTGATACCCGGGCGCGGTACACCGGAAAACGTTGCCGCGTTCTGCTGTTGAAAATGGTTCAGGGATTGGGGAACGGTTTTGGTCTCGATATGGGCAACGGTGGAGACCGGGACCGCATTTCCGCTTGCCGTGCGGATATAGTAGTTGTTCAACTGATCCGTATTCAGCCGGTACTGCTGCTGCACCTGGGGGATGACCTTGTAGGACCGCCCCGAGAGACTGAAATAGTTCACATAACCGCCGCCCAGCATGGCCGACAGGGCGCCGCCGACATCGTTCATCGTCAACCCCAGTTGCGCCGTCATATCCCGGTCGATGATCAACCGTGATTCGGGAAGGTCGTACTTGAGGTCCGAATCGATAAACATGAACATGCCGCTTTTCTGTGCTTCCTGAAGAAAGATTTCGGAGAGATCATTAAGACGCTCGAAGGGGTCCGTGGTGAGAATGGAGAACTGAATCGGCAGTCCCCGGCTCCCCGGCAGGGAGGGCGGCTGGAACGCCACGGTATTGAACCCGCTGACGCCCGCTACTTCCTGCTGAACGACGGGCTGCAGATCACTGGCCGTTTTTTTCCGTTCATCCCAGGGGTTGAGCACCATTCCGGAGATGATAAGGCCGGGGACGTCGATCTGGAATACCCCGAACGTTTCGGGATGCCTGGTAAAGGTTTTGTAGATGTCCTGGAAGTAAAGATGCCGCTGCTGCAGCGTCGAGTTTGGCGCTGCGGTCGACGAGGTGATAACGATGCCGAGGTCCTCCTGGGGTGCCAGTTCAGATTTCGCAGTAGCGTAGAGGAAATAGATGCTGAGCATGACGATGCAGGCGAAGGTAACGGTCACCGGGACATAGTTGAGTGTTCCATGGAGCAGACGTTCATAGAGGCGGCTCAACGCCTCGAATTTGTGATCCAGATACATGACCAAACGTATCTGCCAGCCCTTCTGCGTGGTATCGAGGGGTCTGAAGAGCCGGGAACACATCATCGGCGACAGGGTCAGGGCGACGATGCCTGAAATCGTCACGGTGCCAACCAGGGTAAAGGCAAACTCCGTAAAAAGGGCGCCGGTTAACCCGCCCATGAATCCGATGGGGACGAAGACGGCGATCAGGACGACCGTCATGACGATGATGGGCTTTGCCAGCTCCCGGGCGGCAATGATGGCGGCCTCCAGGGGGGGCTTCCCTTGTTCCAGATGCCGGTCGGCATTTTCGACGATGATGATGGCGTCATCGACCACCAGGCCGATGGCCAGGACCAGGGCGAGGAGCGTCAGCAGGTTGATAGAAAAGCCGAAGACCAGCATGAAGGTGAAAGCCCCGATCAGGGACAGGGGAATGGCCAGAACGGGTATCAAGACCGCACGGACCGAACCTAAAAAGACAAAGACGACGAGGGTTACGATCAGCAGGGCTTCGAGCAGGGACTTGATGACCTCGTTAATGGAGCTGTTGACGAATCTGCTGGCATCGTAGCCGACAGATTGGCTGATACCTTCCGGTATTTGTCCCTCAATCTGCTTGAGGACCACATGGACCCGCTTGATGACTTCGAGGAGGTTAGCCGCCGGGGCGACTTTAATACCGATGTAAACGGCCTTTTTCCCGTCCAGATAGACCTGGGAGTCGTAATCCTCGGCGCCCAGGGAGACGGTGCCCACGTCCTTCAGGCGCACCACCGCGCCATTGTCCTGCTTGATGATCAGGTTTCGGAACTCTTCGAGCGAGATCAGGTTGGTCGACGCGGTCAGATTGACCTGGACCATCTGGCCCTTGGTTCTGCCCACGGCGGACAGGTAATCGTTTTTGCCCAGGGCATTCCAGACATCCGCCGCGGTGAGGTTGTAGGCGGCGAGCTTCTCCGGATTCAGCCAGGCACGCAGGGCAAACAGTTTCTCACCCAGGATTTCCGCCGTCTGCACACCGGCGACCGCCTGGAGTTGCGGTTGAACGACGCGCGTCAGGTAGTCCGTAATGTTGTTCGAGGGCAGAGTGCCGCTTTCGTACCCGATGTACATCGAGTGAATGGTCTCCCCGACTTCCACGCTGATGACGGGCTGCTGGGCGTCCGGCGGCAGCTTGTTCAGGACGGCGTTGACCTTGGTGTTGATTTCCGTCAGGGCTTTGCCCGTATCATAATTGAGCGTCAGATTGGCCGTGATGGTGCTTCGCCCCATGGTGCTTGTGGAGGTCATGTAGTCAATGCCGTTTGCCTGGGCGATGGAATGTTCCAGAGGGGTCGTGATGAATCCCGCAACCAGGTTTGCATCGGCCCCCGTGTAAGTCGTGCCGACCGTAACCACGGCGTTCTCTGTCCGGGGATACTGCAGGACAGGTAAAAGGTCCATGGAGCGCAGACCCAGGGCGAGGATCAGAAGGCTGACGACACTGGCCAGGACAGGCCGGCGAATGAAGATGTCGGTGAAATTCATGGATTTTCCCCGCTCAGTTGTCTGTGGGAGCCGGCGCCGGATCGTTGGTCGGCTGAATCCGGTTGTTGACGAAGATCGGTATGCCGTTACGCAGTTTGATCTGTCCCGACGTCACGACGAGGTCTCCCTCTTTCACGTTCTCCAGAATAGTAATCTGGTCGCCCCGGGTTTCCCCGGTCTTCACGAATTTCTGCATGGCGATCAGGTTGGGTTTCCCATTGGGGCCCTTGCCCTTTTCCATGACCAGATAGACGATATTCCCGTAGGGATTGAAAACGATGGCGGTCTGGGGCAGGGTAATAAAACGTTCCGGCCGACCCGTCTCGATCCGGGTGGTGGCAAACATGCCGGGCAGAAGCTGCTGGTCCGGATTCCGTATTGTCGCCCGGATTCCGACGTTGCGGGTGCTCGTATCGACCTTAGGATCGATGGCGGAGATGACGCCCTTGAAAACCTGTCCCGGATAGGCATCCGTCCCGACGGTCACCTCGTGGCCGATACTGATCCGGCTGATGTCCTTCTGGGGAAGAAAGAAATCGACGAAAATGGGATCGAGCGTCTGGAGGGTGACGATTTTCATGCCCGGATTCAGGTACTGCCCCAGATCGACCAGGCGGATACCGAGACGTCCGTCGAAGGGGGCCCGGATGGTTTTCTTGTCGACCAGGGCCTGCTGCTCGGCGACCTGCGCCTCCGTGCGCTGCAGGTCCGCCAGGTCCGCGTCGAGGGTGGCCTGGCTGATGATTTGTTCCTTGAACTGTTCCTGATCCCGCACGTAGTTTTTCTTGGCCAGCTCCAGCGTTGCTTTCAGAGATTGAAGTTTGGCCGTGTCGGACCGGGCATCCATCTCCAGCAGCAAGGCACCTGCCTTGACCGTTTCACCGGACTGGAAGTGTATTTTGGACACGATGCCGCTCACTTCGGGAGCCAGATCCGCCCCGCGAAGCGCTTTCAGGGATCCGACGGCTTCCAGACGGGGCTGCCAGTCCTGAACGGTGGCTTTAATGGTCGATACGGTCTGCGGGGGAGGGCCTTGGGACGCCATGCCCTTCTGCATCATGTACCCTGTAAATGCCTTGAAACCGAAAATTCCGCCGAAGATCACGCCAACCAGAATCAGCATGAGGATCATTCGCTTGGCCATACTTGTTCTCCTCCGTATAAGGATGGCGCTGTTTGCGCCGGTGACGCTTAGTCTTTTTTTGATGCCGTATCGATATTCTCTTCCCGGCGGTTCCACCAGCCGCCGCCGAGGGCCTGGAACAGGGCTGCCGTATCGGCATAGCGCACGGCCTGCGCCGCGATCAGGTTGAATCGGGCCTGATGATAGTTGCGCTGTGCCATCAGAAGATACAGATAATTGACCGCGCCGAGGCGGAACTGCTTTTCCGCCAGGGCAAGGGTGGCTTTTGCCGCCGCGGCGGCCTCCGCCTGGGCCTGCAGGGTTCGGGCATCGGTTTCCAGGGAGCGCAGCACATCGGCCACGTCCTGAAATCCCTTGAGCACGGTTTGACGGTACTGGGCCGCCGCCTCGTCGAAAGCGGCGATGGCCGCGCGCCGCTTCGCCGTCAATTCTCCCCCGTGGAACAGGGGCTGCAGGACCCCTGCCCCCAGGTTCCAGACGATACTGGGGCTGTTGAACAGGTTGCCCGAGTGAATCACCTCGGAGCCGTAGCTGCCGGTCAACGTAATCTGAGGATAGAGATTCGCCGTGGCCACACCGACTTCAGCACAGGCCTGATGCAGGATCGATTCGGCTGCACGGATATCGGGACGCTGATGTGCCAGGGACGACGGCAGGCTGACCGGGAGATTTTCCGGCAGGTCAAGCTTGTCAAGGGAGAAATCTCCCATCGTTCCTTCGCCGGGCATCCTGCCCACCAGGACCGAAAGGGCATGCTGTGTCAGGGCAAGTTGCTTTTCCAGGGGCGGAAGGGTTGCCTTCGTGATCGCCACCTCCGTCTGCTGGGCCAGAACCGATATCCTGGCCGTCCCGCCCAGTTCGAATTGGCGCATCGCCAGGGCCAGCTGCGTTTCCTGGGCTTTGAGGATTTCCCGAGTCGAAGCGATTTCACCCCGAAGGGCCGCTTCCCGGATGGCCGTGGTCACGATATTGGCCGCCAGGGTCAGGTAGGCCGCTTCATACTGGAAACGCTGGTAATCGACCAGGGCCTGGAGGGCTTCCAGGCGTCTTCGTGATCCGCCGAAAAGATCGAGGGTGTAAGAGACACCGACCGAGGCGTTATAAAGATGGAAGGTATTGCTGTCGCCCCCGTTCGTATAGGCGGACGTCCGCTGGCGGCCGGCGTAAGCGCCGGCGTCGATGCTCGGGAACAGCAGCCCCCCCTGTGCCGCCCGGAGGTTTTCCTCGGCATTGCGGAGGGCCGCCTGAGCGGCGGCCAGCGTCGGGCTGTCCGTCAATCCCTGCCTGATCAGCGCATCCAACTCCGGTGAGCGGAACAGGGTCCACCACTGGGCGCTGATGTCCCCGGCAAAGGCAAACCGCTGCGTCTTGCCGCATTCGGTGGCTGCAGAGACGGTTTCGGCAGATAGGGGCGTTGGTGTGTATTTCCCCGGAGCCTTGAATTCAGGGGTGCGGAAATCGGGACCGACGGCACATCCCGTTACCAGGATGAAATACATCGCTGCCGGGCATAAGAACGTTGACCATTTTTTCTTCATTTCGGTTTCCTGTCTGGGTGTGAGGGAACACATTGCGATGCCTGCGGGTTCAAGCCCGACAGGATGGTTTGTACCGTCTCCCGGATCTCCTGGAGCTTTTCATTCCGATCGATTTCGTTGCCCAGAAACTGGTCGATCAACGCCCAGGTGAAACCGCTCGCAAATAAAAGCCTCGCCGCCGAATGAGGAACGATGTCTGCCGCGATCCTGCCCTGCTTCTGCTCGGCGGCTAAATAGTCGGCGAGAACGTCGACCGGACGATTTGGGCCGAACGGGCCTTTCCGGATAATTTCCCGGGTTCGGGTGCGCAATTGATGATCGGAGAAGACGCCGCAGACAATGACCGTGATCTGGGACTGGGCATCATAGGCGCGTTCCAGGACCTGCGTGAGGTTTTCGGCAACCGTATGCTGTCCGACCAGAAAGGGAAGGGTTTCCAGGACTTCGTGAAAATTCCTTAAACGATGAATGACCACCTCGTGGATCAGCTCTGCCTTGTCCTTGAAGTGATGATAAAGCAAACCTTCAGAGACACCGGCCTGGCGGGCGATCTCTCTTGTCGTTGCCCGGGCGAACCCGGTTTCCTGAAGCAGCTTGTCCGCCGCTTCGATAAGTTTCTTCCGCGTTTCGTTCATCTGCCTCTCTTTTGCTTTTCAGATCTCGATTTACGTCTGGGGCAATGAGACACCGGACGGGATCATCATGTTCCGTCGTTTTGAACAATTGCTCAATCCCGTTAATCATACGCTCAATAAATGTCAAGAATTTTTTTACCCCGGCCGGGGCAGGTGTTTTGACACGTATTTTAAGGTGTACTGGCCGGTCATTGACGTTAAGGACGCGGTCAAAACAAGTTCCGTCCTTGATGATAGGGTTAACCTCATCAGATGAATTTACCCGGATCGGCAACCTTATAAGATGTGACACCGGTGAGACCTTGGATGACTTTCCCTTTTCATTTTGGCGTAAAAAAATGATTGACGTTAACCCGGTCCTGAAAAACGCGCCTCTCCAAGTCGCATAAATGCATACATCCCTTAGTCACCACGTTGCAGTTTCGAATCCGTATTTTCATTACCGCTCAATCACTTTTTGCAACTGGGTATAATTACTTATGAATTATACGCCATGAGTCTGGCATGCCTTTTGATCCATACGCAGGTTGTCTGCAATCAACGGTACATATGAAAGTGACATTAAAAAACACTTTCAGGGTTAAAAAAAACAAGGAGGGAAAGAGATTGAAAGAGAAACTGAGGGTGGAAAACCAGGCCAGAGCGAATTCGATGAAGCCTGGGAAGTGGGTCAAAAGTACGTGTAAGATGTGCATTCACACCTGTGCGATCCAGTGCCATGTCACACCGGAAGGGATCATCAACAAGATCGAGGGGGATCCGACGTCTCCTTCCAACCGCGGTAAGGGATGTGTCAAGCAACTTACAGGCATCCTGCGGACCTACGATCCCTACCGTATCAAAAATCCCGTGAAGCGGACCAATCCCCGCAAGGGCCCGAACGAGGACCCGGGCTGGGTGGAAATCTCCTGGGAAGAGGCCATGAGCACGATCACCGAAAAGGTGAAGACCTGTATCG
>CAZIPU010000080.1:0-9356 GCA_964541005.1 uncultured Syntrophales bacterium
GTTTCACCGACGCAACCATTGCCTACCAGGGATTCGGCCGGGGGATCTCCATGGAAAGGATCCGCAGCCTGAATGATATCGCGTCGGTATCCCTGAAACCCGACAAAACGTTTCTTTTCGACGTTCCGGTGGAGATCGGTCTCGCCCGGGCATGTCGCCGGATGGACATGCGGCAGGACCTGCCCCGGGAAGACCGTTTTGAAACGGAAGCCCGGGCATTCCATCAACGGGTCCGGGACGGATACCGCCTTCTGGCCCGGGAGGAACCGGATCGCTTCATTGTACTCGACGGGACAAGAGCGATCGATGATCTGCAACAGGAAATTCGCCGGCATTTGAGCAGATGGAGCGGGGAGTAATCCCATGCCCTGTCAATCCATATACGGCCACGAGAAACAGATAAACCTGCTCACAGGCGCCCTGGAGAAGAATCGCATTCCCCATGCCTATCTTTTTTCCGGAATGACCGGCGTGGGAAAGAAAACGGTCGCCGTCGCCCTGGCGAAGCGGATCAACTGCACCGGAGAAGTCACGTCATTCGATCCCTGTAACCGCTGTCCTTCCTGTCTGAAAATCGATCACCACAATCATCCCGACCTGTTGTTTCTTGAGCCCGAGGGCCAGTTTATTCGAATCAAGGCCATCCGGGATCTTCAGGCCCAGATGCAGTACCAGCCCCTGGAGGGCAAAAACCGCGTCATTATCATCGACGACGCAGACCGGATGAACATCACGTCGGCCAACGCCCTGCTGAAAACCCTGGAGGAACCGGCACCGGGCAATCTCCTGATCCTGGTCACGGGGAATCCCGCCGGCCTGCCCCGAACAATCCTTTCCCGGTGCCAGCAGATTCGTTTTTTCCCCCTGAACCGCGACGCCATCGTTTCCTATCTGCGTGATCATCATGCGATGGAAGCAGAGGATGCGTCCCTGATCGCCGGTGCCTCCGGCGGCAGTCTGGCCCGGGCCATCGAGATGATCTCGGGGAATTACCGGGCATTCCGGGATAAGACTCTGGATGACCTGATGGCCATACACGATCGCAACATCCTGAAGTTGCTGGCCTTCTCCTCGGATTTCGGAAAGGACAGGGAAGACATCACGCGCAAACTGAACGTCATACAGTCCTGCTATCGTGACGCCCTTGTCTTTCTGGAGACGAAGAACGAAAATTCCCTGATCAACCGGGACCGGATGGATGTCATCTCCTCCCTGGCCCGCCGCTGCGACGGCACGGAACTGCTGGCACATCTGCGAACCGTCGGCCAGGCTCTTTACGCAATCGAACAGAATGCCAATAAAGCGTTGACTTTGGAATCAATGATGTTTAAACTCGCCCATCAACGGCAGCAGGAGGCGTAGTTTTTTTGAAGGATGTCGTCGGGGTAAAGTTTCGGAAAGAAGGAAAAATCTACTGGTTTTCGTCCCCTTTTCCCTCTCTTAAAAAAGATACTCAGGTTATCGTCGAAACAGAAAACGGGCTTGCATTGGGTTCGGTGATCACGGAAGTCAGGTCTGTTCGCGATGAGGATGTGCCTGCGGACCTGAAACCCGTCATCCGTGAGGTCTCGGACGCGGACCTGCCCGTCCTGGAGGAAAACCGGAAGCTCGAGAAGAACGCGCGAAACTTCTGCATCGATCGCATCCAGGTACGGGGGCTTCCCATGAAGCTCATCGACGTGGAGTGCTTTTTCGACCGGAGCAAGGTCGTGTTCTACTTCACGGCGGAGAACCGGGTTGATTTTCGCGAACTGGTCAAGGATCTGGTGCAGAAATTCCGGATCAAGATCGAGCTCCGGCAGATCGGCGCCCGCCAGGAAGCCCGGATGATCAAGGGCCTGGGCATCTGCGGCAGGGAGGTCTGCTGCGCAACGCTCCTTCACAATCTCGATCGTGTAACCGTTAAGATGGCGAAAGAACAGAACATGTCCCTGAATCCCGAAAAAATTTCGGGCCTCTGCGGACGCCTGATGTGCTGCCTCGCCTTTGAGTATGACACCTACCTCGACCTGAAGCGGGATATGCCGAAATGCGGCAAGGTCATCGATACGCCTGAAGGCAAGGGAAAAGTTGTCCGACAGAACGTTCCCCGGGGAGAAGTGGCCGTCATTCTGGAAGACGGGAAAGAGATCGCCCTGAACATGAAAAAGGACTAAACTCCCTGCCGCAAGTAGCTGGGTATCATAACGAATTTATTATTTTATTCTTCACCGCAAGCAGCGGGGATCTATACCCGAAGAGATTAAAGAAATTCCCCCATTGTCTGGTGCAGAAAGGATCAGAACCATGGACAAGATATTTTATGTAACCACCCCCATCTATTACGTCAACGCATCGCCCCATATCGGGCACGCCTATACCACGATCGTCGCCGATGTCATGGCCCGTTATCACCGCATGAACGGATACAAAACCTTCTTCCTGACAGGGACGGACGAACACGGCGACAAAATCGCCGAAGCGGCCCGGAAGGCCGGAGTCACACCCAAGGAATACGCCGACGGGATCAGCGGCCAGTTTCGCTCCCTGTGGCCCGAGTTGTCCGTGACGAACGATTATTTTATCCGCACGACCGACGAAAACCACATGGAAACGGTAAAGGGCATTCTCCAGAGTGTCTACGACAAGGGAGATATCTACTTCGGCAGTTACGAGGGGTATTACTGTGTCGGCTGCGAACGATTCTACATGGAAAAGGAACTCGTGGACGGCAAATGTCCCGACCACCAGACGGAGCCGGAGTATCGCAAGGAAAGCAACTACTTCTTCCGGATGAGCAAGTACCAGGACTGGCTGATTCAATACATCCAGGACCATCCCGATTTTATCCGGCCCGAGCGCTACCGGAACGAAGCCCTGGCGTTTTTGCGGGAACCCCTGGAAGATCTCTGCATCTCCCGCCCGAAGAGCCGCCTCACCTGGGGAATTACGCTCCCCTTCGACGAAAACTACGTGACCTACGTCTGGTTCGACGCCCTGATCAATTACGTCACCGGCATCGGTTATCCCGACGGGGAGAATTTTCCCGTATTCTGGCCCGCGGCCCAGCACCTGATCGCCAAGGATATCCTGAAACCGCACGGCATCTACTGGCCCACCATGCTGAGAGCCGCCGGGATCGAACCGTACCGCCACCTGAATGTCCACGGCTACTGGAACGTCGACCAGAGCAAGATGTCAAAAAGCCTGGGGAATGTGGTCAAGCCTCTCGATTTGAAGGATAAATACGGTCTCGATGCCTTCCGCTATTTTCTTCTCCGGGACATGGTCTTCGGCCTCGATTCGAGTTTCAGCGAGGAGAGTTTCGTCCAGCGGACCAATGCGGACCTGGCCAATGATCTCGGAAATCTTGTCAGCCGGGTGATCGCCATGACGGTCAAGTATTTCGACGGCAAAGTCCCCGTTTCATCCGGGATGGAATCCATTGATCAGGCCCTGATCGACACGGCTAAGCGTGTCATCCGGGAAGCCGGAGCCGCCTTCGAGGAACTCGCGTTCCACAAAACCCTGATGGCCATCTGGGAGTTGATCGGTACGGCCAACAAATATATCGTCGAGCAGGAACCCTGGAACCTGGCCAGGGACCCGGCACGCCGGGAACGGCTGGGCACCCTTCTGTACCATCTTCTGGAAACGCTCCGGACGGTGGCCGTTCTGATTACCCCCTTCATGCCCGGTACGGGCGCGAAGATCCTGGAACAGCTCGGCATCGAAGCGATCGATCGCCAGGATTATGCGACGATTGCCCAATGGGGGGAACTGCCGACAGGCCATTCCCTAAAACCGGGGGCAACGCTCTTCCCCAGAATTGAATTGAAAAAGGAAGCTCTGACGCCACCGCCGGCACCGAAACCGGAAATTCCACCAGTGAAACCGGAAATCGAATACGCGGATTTCGAAAAAGTCGACCTGCGCGTTGCCGTCATCCTGAAGGCGGAACCGGTTCCGAAATCGAATAAGCTCCTGAAACTCCTGATCGATATCGGCGAGGAACGGACCATTGTGGCTGGTATTTCGAAGGCCTACAAACCGGAGGAGCTGATCGGCAAGAAGGTCGTCGTCGTGGCAAATCTCAAGCCGACCAAGCTCATGGGGGTGGAATCCCGGGGGATGATTCTTGCAACCGATGCCGCAGACAGTTTGACGGTCCTCACCTTCGACCGTGAACCCGAAGCGGGGGGACGGGTCCGTTAAAGGTTTTCCGTTCCCGGCTCCGGAAAAACGAGCCGGTCGAGTCTCGTATCAGAATATCGCCGTCATGCCCTCCCCATTTTCTGGAGATCGGCAATCCTCTGGGCCAAAGGCGGATGAGAGTAATAAAACCAGGCATAGAGAGGATGGGGGTGAAGGTTGGACAGGTTGTCCTTTGCCAGCTTCTTCATGGCCCGCGCCAGATGTACGCCCGTACCGATGCTTTCGAAAGCGAAGCGGTCCGCTTCCCGCTCGTATTTTCTGGACCGAATCGACAGAATGGGCGTGAGAAAAAACAGGAAAGGTTCAAGCAGGATCACGACCAGCAGCATCCCTACGTAGGGGATGGCCTCGGCAAAACCGAAGGACCGGTACAAAAGAGGCCATTCGATGAGCGCATGGATTCCGAGGAGCAGAACCAGGGCAAACATTTCCATCGTAAGAATTTGCCTCAGGACGTGTTTCTTTTTCCAATGCCCGATTTCATGAGCCAGGATGGATAAGATTTCCTCGTGATCGTGGGCGGAAAGAAGGGTATCGTACAAAACGATACGCTTCGTCCGGCCCAATCCCGTAAAATAGGCATTGGTATGCCGGCTCCTTTTTCCGGCATCGACCTGATAGATCTCTTTCGCCTTCAATCCGCATTGCTCCATGAGCGCAAAGATCCGGCCGCGCAATACGTCGTCCTGCACGGGAACGAACTTGTTGAACAGGGGGGCGATCAGCACCGGATAGATCCAGGACAGCAGAAGCTGAAAGCCGGAAAAGATGAGCCAAACCCAGAACCACCAGGTTACAGGTTCCCGGAGCATCAGCACGAAAAGCAGAGACAGGAGAATCATCAGCAGGATCAGGGAAAGCAGGCTGCTTTTGAGCAGGTCCGAAACCCAGAGCCCCACCGTGGTGGTACTGAAACCGTATTTCTTTTCGATGACAAAGGTCCGGTAGAGATCGAAAGGAATTTTCAAAACCGTACTGCCGAGAAAGAGAAATCCCCAGAAAAGAACAGCCGATAAAACAAGGTGGACGTGCCAGGATTGCACCCATCCGTCAATCCGGACAAAAACACCGGACAGAAGAAACAGCAGCAGGAATCCGTCATCGCAGAGATCTTCGGCCGTGGTAAATCTCGACCCGGTTACCGTGTAATCCCTCATTCGGCGGAGGGTTTCCCCATCGACATCCTCGGTAAAGACCTCGGGAACCTGTCCCCCGTACAGATTCAGATGCGCCACATTCAAGCGGGACAGCGCCCACTTGACCAGGGCCTTAAAAATGAATGCCGTCAGAAATACAGCGATAAGGATATTCCACTGGACCATACAAAATCTCCACGGGCGGACAACAGGAATCTCCTGCGGTTTAATGCCTTTGCCGCTCGATTTCAAGACAAAAAAGAAGGGCCGTTCCCCGTGCGAACAGCCCTTCCGTAAACAATCATGAAATCCGGTTACTTACCCGATATGCCCATGGGGTCCCTTTTCCTCGCCGGAGACCACCAGGGTGCCGTGCTCCTCCATCTCCTTGAGCCACTTGGGATGCTGTTTCTTCACCCATGCCCGCGTCACCCAGCCCGAAAACATCGCCGGCGCCGATCCCGGAGATCCGATCGTCCCCAGGTACAGGTGAATGAAGAAAAACGCGAAGATCGTCACGAAACCCAGCGCATGCAGGACAAACATCCAACGAACCAGCATCGCCGGAAAACTCAACGGAAACCACATGATCAGTCCCGTCAAAACCATGATGAGCCCGAAACCCGCCACCACCAGGAAAAATGCCTTCTGTCCCGGATTGTACTTCCCAACCTCGGGAACCTTGTCCACATGCCACAGGTAACCGCCCGCAACCTTGATCCAGTCAATATCCTCCGGGAAGGAAAAAACGCCCGCTTCCTTCCACCACATCCGAATCGTAAAGTACAGGGCCACACCAAAAAACAACCCCGTAAAATTGTGTACATACTTCAGCGACCGCAACCCGCCCATCATGTCACCAATAAAATTGAAGGAGTGAAACATCATCCCCAAACCGGTGATGCACAAAAGCAGGCACGACAACGCCAGACTCCAGTGTACGACGCGCTCAAACGCATCCGTTGCCTTGATTAATCCCTTTTTCATCTCTTTTCACCCCTTCCTTTATTGATTGTCCTCATCCGGGGTCTTCGGACCGTGGATGATGTAGTGGAGGAACGACCCTGCCAGGACACCGCCCGCGGCAAGGAGACTCAGGGGTTTCAACAGATCCTTCCAGACAATGATGGACAGAGGCACGCTCGGCTTCTCCGGCAGCTTCTCGTATACGTCCACCTTCTCCGGCAGCACATAAATCACGTGCGTCCCGTCGACAAACTTGTCGCCGTAAACCGAGGCGTCGCCGCCCAACTCCTTCGCCCGCTCGTAGGCCTTCTTCAGCATCGCCTCCTTATCGCCGAACTGCAGGGTGCCCGTCGGGCAAGCCCGGACACAGGCCGGGGGAAGATCCGCCATAATGCGATCCGTACAGAGCGTGCACTTATAAATTCTGTCCGTATCGGCATCATAGCGCGGAATGGAGAACGGACAAGCCGAGACGCACTCCTTGCAACCGATGCACCGCTCGTTATTGAGGTCAACGGAACCAATTCCTGAATAAGACAGGGCCCCGCTGGGGCAAACCTTGACACAGGCCGCATCGGTACAGTGCATGCAGCCGTCTTTCCGGAAAAGCCACTTCAAGCCCTGATCCTTCGTCACCACTTCCTGGAACCGAATCAGGGTCCAGGTATTCCACTGTAAATCCGGCGGGTTCTGATAGCTTCCGGTATTGGTCGTCTGCCGGGCCGGCTGCTGATTCCACTGCTTGCAGGCCAACTGGCAACCGCGGCATCCGGTACATTTCGACAAATCGATTAATTTTGCTTTCTCAGCCATTTATTTCACCCCCTTCTTGACGACATTGACCATGAAGGCCTTGCTCTCGGGGATCATCGTATTCGCATCGCCGATCGTCGGTGTCAGGAGATTGGCCGCATCCCCAGTAGTAAAGACTTCAGCCTTTTTATCTCCTTCGTTGTAGGGTCTGTCCGCGGTCGTAATCCAACCGAAATGCCAGGGAATACCGACCTGATGAATCACCGTGTCGCCGATCTTGAAGGGCTTGAAGCGGGGCGTCACCAGCGCGACGGCCTCGACTTCACCGCGGGCGGATTTGACCACCACGCGCTCGCCGTTTTTGAAACCTCTTTCCTTGGCCAACTCCTCGCTCATTTCAACGAACATCTCCGGCTGCATTTCCGCCAGCCACGGACACCATCTGGTCAGAACGCCCGTCTGCCAGTGTTCGCTCACCCGGTAGGTGCTGCACACAAAGGGGAACCGTGGATCGCAACTGGCCACTGCATCCAGCTCAGAGCCCACGCCCTTCTTATCCCACCGCTTGATGACCGGGTTGTTCATCTGGGGCGACATCATATTCTTTTCCACGGGACACTCGAGGGGCTCGTAGTGCTCGGGGAAAGGCCCGTCGACCATGCCGGGGCCAAAGAGACTCGCCACGCCATCGGGTTTCATGATGAACGGCGGTCTCCCCGAACCGGGATTGCCCACGCCGTCGGGTATGTCGCCGACCCACTTCTCGCCGTTCCACCAGATCACGGCCCGCTTCATGTCGTAGGGCTTGGCATTGATGTCAACGGAGGCGCCATTATAGATGATGCGACGGTTGACCGGCCAGCACCACGACCACTCCGAGTAAAGACCGATATTGGAGTTATCCTTGTTGTTTCTCCGGGCGGCGAGGTTCCCCTTGTCCGCGTAGGAATTACAGTAAATCCAGCAACCGGACGAGGTCGAACCGTCATCCTGTAACCAGGCGAAAGCCGGAACGGGATCGCCCTTCTTGAACTCCTTGAATTCGCCCTTTTTGACGGGATCCTCGACCTTTTTATCTTCCAGGAAAAACCCGTTGATTTCCTTGGCCACCGCATGGGGATCATAAATACGGATCTTGCCGTCGGCGCCCTTGGGACCGTAATTCCAGGTCAATTTTGTAATGGGCTCGGGGAAGACACCCCCTTCCTTCGCATAGAGCTCCTTTACCTTATATAAGAGCTCCGTCATGATCTCGCCGTCGGGCATAGCCACTCCCGGCGGATCGACAGCCTTATAGCGCCACTGCATCCAGCGGCCGCTGTTACTGATGCTTCCCTCTTTTTCCACCGAAGCGGCGCACGGGAGCATGAAAACTTCCGTCTTGATTTTCTTCGGGTCCATGTTGGGACCACGCCAGAAGGAACCGGTCTCGTTGTCGAAGAGATTGACATTCACCAGCCAGTCGAGTTTCCCCAGAGCCTCGCGGACCTTGTTGGAATGAGCACCGCTGCAGGCGGGGTTCATGCCCCAGGCGAAGAAGCCGGTAAATTTCCCCTTGTACATGGCGTCGAAGAGAGCCAGCCAGGAATAGTTTACGCCATCATCAACCTTGGGCATGTATTGATAGGCCTCTTCAAGCGTTGCGTTCATGCCGTAAACCGACCGGATGTAGCTTGCCATATACTTGGGGGTGTTTTTCCACCAGTTCAAGCTGTTAGGCTCTTTCGTGGTGGGCGTGTTCTTTTCGTTGTAAGCCTGAAGCGTCGGGAGTGATGCCGCAGGCGTTTTCAGATAGCCGGGCAGAATATGGAACAAAAGGCCGTAGTCCGTCGAACCCTGGACGTTGGCTTCTCCCCGCAGGGCCTGAACGCCGCCGCCGGCGATCCCCATGTTCCCCAGCAGAAGCTGAACGATGCACATGGTCCGGATATTCTGGGTTCCCACCGTATGCTGGGTCCAGCCCATGGCATAGAGAATGTTCCCCGCCTTGTCGGGTTTTCCGGTAGACGCGAAAGCCTTGTAGACTTCCAGAAGCCCTTCCTTCGGTGTTCCCGTAATTTTGGAAACCAGGTCCAGATTGTAACGGGAATAATGTTTCTTCAGGAGCTGAAACACGCTGTTGGGATTAGCCAGGGTGGAATCCTTCAGGATCACCCCATCGGGGCCCGTCTGGTAGGACCAGGTCGCCTTATCGTACTTGCCGTCTACGAGACCGGAGAATACGCCGTTGTTGTCCGCCGGCAGCTTGAATTCCGGATTCACCAGGAAGGAGGCGTTGGTGTAGTTCTTGACGTAATCCTCCTGCAT
>CAZIPU010000081.1:0-9306 GCA_964541005.1 uncultured Syntrophales bacterium
CAGAATCGGTTTCTGATAGCACAAATGCGTCAAATTATCCATAAACCTGATAAAAATCCGTCAAGGTTTCCCTTGCACGCACATTGAGCAAGACATTGATCCTTATAGAAGATCGGCCGGAATAACAGCAAACAATCAGGAAAGTCGAGTGTGGCCGAAACCGCCCGTTCCTCTTACAGTCGTCTCCAACGCGGGACTTTCCTCCCAGGCACCTTTGCAAACCGGTTGGATGACCATCTGGGCGATCCGGTCTCCGCGTTTTATTTCGAAAGATTTTTTCCCGTGATTAATCAGGATGACCCCTATCTCCCCCCGATAATCCGCATCAATCGTCCCCGGGGCGTTAAGCACGGTCACGCCGAAATCCATGGCAAGGCCGCTGCGCGGTCGGATCTGGGCCTCATACCCTTCGGGAAGAGAGACGGCAAACCCTGCGGATATCTTTTTCCATTCGCCGGGCAGAATCGTCTCGCTTTTCAAAACCGCGGCCCGTATATCCATGCCGGAAGCATGAATCGTCATATACCGGGGCAATTCAAGATCATCCTGGTCGGGCATTTTCCTGACGGGGATCCGGATTTCACGGTTCATGCTTTGCCCCGCATCGTTTCGACAATTCCGGGAGAAACCCTGCCCACGGCCACCATCGACAGTCTTTCCGGTGCAAACATCTCACCCGCCAGATCATGGATATCTCCCGGGGTGACCGCTTCGATTTTCTCCATGACTTCCTCCCATGAAATCTGCCGGCCGAAGCAGAATTCATTCTTCGCCAGGCGGGTCATCCGATTATCCGTACTCTCCATGCTGAGGAGAAAATTGCCCTTGATCATTTCCCTGGCATCCCGGATTTCCTTGTCGGTCAGGGGATCGTTCCGCAAGCGCTCCATTTCACGGTGAACCAGATGTATTACCTCCCGTACCTGTTCCTCACCCGTTCCCGCATAAATTCCAAGCATGCCGGTATCCAGGTAGGCATTCAAATAAGACTGGATGTCATACACAAGGCCTCTTTTTTCGCGGATTTCCTGGAACAGTCTCGAACTCATGCTCCCTCCCAGGAGGGCATTCATCAGGAAAGAAGCATACCGCCGGGGGTCGGTTGAAGACGGAGCGGCACAACCGATAATGAGGTGGATCTGTTCCAGATCCTTTTCCGTCGTAGATGTTACGGCGGAAGGATTCGGAGGAACATCCCGGACATCCTCTTCCATCGCCGCAATCGATCCGAAATGCCGGGAAACCAAATCGATCAATTGATCGTGCTTCACCTGGCCCGCAACGGATATGACGAGATTTTTCCCCCGGTAGTTGTGATTGAAGAAACGGAGAATGCGCCTGCGGTTGAAGGAAGCGACCGTATCCTGGGTTCCCATGATCGGGCGTGCCAGGGGATGCCCATCCCAGAACAGTGATTCAAAAAGGTCGTGGACGTACTCATCCGGAGAATCTTCCAGCAGCCGGATTTCCTGCTGGACGACAGATTTTTCCTTTTCGATATCTTCGGACCGGAAACGGGAATTCTTAAAAATATCGGCAAGCAGTTCGATGGCGAGATCAAGGGAGTAATCGGGAACCTTGATATAAAAAGCGGTGCTCTCCTTTCCCGTGGAGGCATTCATCACCCCGCCGACGACGTCGATGGCGGAGGCGATTTCCAGGGGGGACCTTTGCCGGGTCCCCTTGAAAAGCATGTGCTCGATGAAATGAGCGATCCCGTTGGATGCCCCGTTTTCATGGCGGGAGCCGCAGCGGACCCACACGCCAATCGAAACGGAGCGGACATGACTAATTTCTTCTGAAACGACGCGAATCCCGTTTGCGAGGATGGTCTTATTGACCATTTTCTCCCAAGGCTTCCTTTCTGCTGAGGCGGATCTTCCCCTGCTTGTCGATTTCCAGAACCTTTACGTTCACTTCATCCCCTTCTTTCAAAATATCGGTAACCTTATCCACCCGTTCTCTTGCCAGTTGGGAGATATGAACCAGGCCTTCCATTCCCGGCAAAATCTCGACAAAAGCACCGAAATCCATGATCTTTTTGACCGTGCCGCGATAGATCTTTCCGATTTCCGCCTCTTCGGTCAGCCATTTCACCATGCATACCGCCCTGGCTGCAGCTTCCGCATCGGAGGAAGCAATGGTAACGGTGCCGTCATCTTCCACGTCAATCTTCACACCTGTCTCGCTGACAATCTGCCTGATGTTCTTACCGCCGGAACCGATAACGTCACGCACCCGGTCAGGACGCACCTTGACCGTTGTAATTCTCGGAGCATAGAGGGAAATCTCCGACCTCGGTTCGGTCATGGTTTCCATCAGCTTGTCGATGATGTGGAATCGGCCTTCTTTTGCCTGTTCGAGGGCCATCCGAAGCACATCCTCCGTCAGCCGGTCGATTTTGATATCCATCTGGACAGATGTAATTCCCTTTTTCGTGCCGCAGACCTTGAAGTCCATGTCCCCGCAATGGTCTTCGTCTCCGAGAATATCCGACAGGATCACAATCCGGTCATTCTCCTTGAGCAGTCCCATGGCAATCCCCGCGGCGATGCCCTTGACGGGAACACCGGCATCCATCAGGGACAGCATCCCGGCACAAACCGTCGCCATGGAAGAAGAGCCGTTCGAGGAAAGGATTTCGGAAACGACCCTAATCGTGTAGGGAAACACGTCCGGCGTGGGCAAAATGGGAACCAAGGCCCGCCTGGCCAGCGCACCGTGGCCGATTTCGCGCCTGCCGGGACTCCTTAAGGGCTTGGCTTCACCAACGGAGTAGGGGGGGAAGTTATAATGGAGAATAAAGGATCTCATTTCTTCTCCCGTAATATAATCCATCCGCTGTTCATCCTGGGAAGTACCAAGAGTTAAAGCGGCCATGGACTGTGTCTCTCCCCGGTTGAACAGGGCCGATCCATGGGCTCTCGGCAGAACGCCGACTTCGGAACTGATCGGACGAATGTCCCTGGTGCCGCGGCCGTCTATGCGCTGATGCTCATTCAAAATCATATCCCGGAGGATACGGCTTTCCATCTTTTCGATCATTCCGGCAACGATCGGCTTCATTTTTCCGTCCTCACCGGATAACTCCGTGATAACGGCTTTCCGGATGTCATCGAGCCGCGAATAACGATCCTGTTTGCGGGGCATACGATAGGCCGCCTGGAGATCCGCTTCCGCTCTTTCAGTCACCCGGGCTGAGAACGCTTCGTCCACAGGCTCGATGATGATCTCCCGTTTCGTCTTGCCGATTTCCTTTTTCATTTGAATCTGCAGGTCGATCACGGAACGCATGGCGTTCAGGCCGAAGGTAATCGCATCGACGATAACGCTGTCATCCACTTCTTCCGCACCGCCTTCGAGCATGACCAGGTTCACATCGTAGCCGTCGCCCTGCTCATGGGGCACCATCCGGCCGGCAAGAAAAAGATTGAGATCGCTGCTCTCCATCTCTTCGATGGAGGCATTGCAGACGAATTGCCCGTTTATCCGGCCAACCCTGGCTGCGGCAATAGGACCCTTGAAGGGGATATCGGATATCTCCAGGGCAACCGACGTCGCCAGCAGGGCCGTCACATCCGGATCATGATCCGTATCGACCGACAGCACCGTCGCAACCACCTGGGTTTCGTGATGATATCCCTTGGGAAAGAGGGGACGAATGGACCGGTCGATGATACGCGATGTCAGGATTTCCCGCTCGTTGGGACGCCCTTCCCTCTTGAAAAAACCGCCGGGAATTTTGCCTGCCGCGAAAGTCATTTCCTGGTAATCTACCGTCAGGGGAAGAAAATCCAGGCCTTCCCGCTTATCTTTCAGAGACACCACCGTCACGAGCACCACCGTGTCTCCGTAGGTCGCAAGAATTGCCCCGTCGGCCTGCGCGGCTACATAATTCGCTTTCAGGGAAAGTTTTTTCCCGGAAAACTCAGTCGAAAATACGTTACTCATCGATTTATTTCCCTCTCCATTTGGTTTATTGGTAAAACAATCTCCACCCTTGGGCAACGGAATGCAAAAGACCCTTCCATTCTAACCTAAAATATGTTGCGGCAGGAACGGTGGAAAGGAGCGTTCACATCACTTTCTCAGTCCCAGACGGGAAATGATGTTCCGGTATCGCTCCAGATCTTTTTTCTTCAGGTAATCCAGCAGTCTCCGCCGTTGGCCGACCAGCTTCAACAGGCCCCGCCGGGAATGATGGTCCTTCTTATGCATCTTGAAATGCTCCGTCAGGTATTCGATCCTGGCGCTCAAAAGAGCGATCTGGACTTCGGGAGAACCCGTATCGTTCTCATGAAGTTTGAAGCTGCCGATTATCGTCCCTCTCTTTTCAACATCTAACACCGTTTCATCCTCCCTCTCTTTATTTGAAACATTCCTTTATTTTGTTAATCCATTCTCTGCGATTTGAAAACCCGCAATGTTCTGGCCGCCTGCCTGGTTTCTTCAGCCGAGGCTATTTCTTCCGTGCCGCAGAGCATCTCCGCAACCGCAACAAGGCCCGTTTCCGAATTGGCAATTCTTATCATATCTCCCTGAGCAAGAAAAGGAATATGATCGACTTGCATCTCCGCACCCGTCAACTGATGGCCGTCCCGGATTTTCTTCGCCAGGCACCCGTCCACGTAAACGGCCCTGAGTCCGGCGATTGCTTCCGCGGGCGGGATCAAGACCTCCGTCAGACGAACCCTTTTTTCATCGTCCGTCAATCCGTCCAGCAGCAGAGCCGACTCTTCAAGAAACGAACCGCTTCTGGTTCTCCTCAAGGCATAAAGCGTTGCCCCGCATCCCAGGGTTTCCCCGATATCCGCGCAAAGGGAACGGATATAGGTCCCCTTCGAACACGAAACGGTAAAAACCACCCGGGGCAGATCGGTCTCGATCAAGCCGACGTGAAACACCTCCACAGTCCTCGGTTCCGGCGTCAGCACAACACCCTTCCTCGTCCACCGGTGCAGCGGCTTGCCGTGTACTTTCACCGCCGAATACAGAGGCGGAACCTGCCGTCTTGTTCCGAGAAGCCCTTCAACCGCCCGGATGACCTCTTCAACCCCGACATCGGGATCAATTCTCTCCAGCACTTCACCCGTGATATCCAGGGTATCGGTACGAATGCCGAGGAGGATCGTGGCCCGGTACTCCTTCGTGTCGGTTATCAGAAACGGGGAAAGTTTCGTCCCCTCATTGATCAGAACAGGTAAAACGCCCGTCGCCAGAGGATCCAGAGTTCCGGTGTGTCCAACTTTGTCCGCTTTAAGGATCCGTTTGACTTCCGCCACGACATCGTGGGAGGTCTTTCCGGCCTGCTTGTCAAGAATGACCAGACCATCCATCGGCTACAGGACGGATTGGACCGCATCCAGAACACGCTGATGGACATCGGGGAACTCGCCCTCGATGCGGCAGGCCGCCGCATTCATATGCCCTCCGCCGCCAAAGGCTTTTGCAACCCGCTCGACGTTGATCCGGTCCTTTGACCGAAGACTCAGCTTGAAGAATCTTTCGCCCATTTCACTGTAAAAAATCGCCACATCGACCCCCCGGATTTCCCGTGGAATATCGACGAAATTTTCCGTATGTTCATGCGTTGCCCCAAGGGCATCAAGGGTCTGTTGAAAAGCAACCATGGATCCCACCCGGCCTTCTAGGTCAAATCGCAAGGTATCCAGCACCTTTACCATCAGGCGGACCTTAACCAGGGGGTTGTTTTCGTAAATCTGCTCGGAAATCCAGCGTGGCTCCGCCCCGCAACCCACGAGATTGCCCGCAGCGATCAGGGTATCCCTGCTGGTGCTGTTGTAACGGAAACCGCCCGAATCGGTCAAAATGGCCGTGTAGAGATTTGTCGCCGCATCCTTTGACAGTTCGATCGACATGGCCTCGACCAGGCGACAGAGCAGCTCACCCGTCGAACTGGCCGCGGGATCGATGTAGGAGAAATGGCAGAATCCGTCATTGGAAATATGATGATCGATATTGATCAGCCTTTTCATCCGGGCAATCTCTTCCGCCTTTTCACCGACCCGTTCCAACTCGCTGCAATCCAGAATAAATACGGCATCATACTGATCCGGGTTTTCGATTGTGGAAACGATGGTGTCGCTTCCCGGAAGGAAACGGTAATTCTCGGGCGTCCGGTCCTGGTTGTAAATTACGGCCTTCTTTCCCAGGGAGCGAAGAATATGATAAAGCGCCAGTTCCGAACCAAGGGCGTCGCCATCCAGCCTGATGTGCGCCGTAATGAGAAATACATTGTGCAATCTTATCTGTTCAATAACATCATGAAGCATGATCGCTGTCCTGCTCCTCCAATTCCGCGAGGATCCGGTCAATCCGGCTTCCGTAGGCAAACGACGGATCCGTCCTGAAGATAATCTCCGGGGTATGCCTGAGCTGCAATCTCCGGCCCAGTTCCTTCCGGATGAAACTCGTCGCTTTTTTCAGACCTTCCTGGGTCTCCCGGCGGCACGTATCCTGACCCATTTCGACGAAGAAAACTTTGGCCACCCGCAGGTCGTCGCTGACCTTGACGCCCGTAACCGTCAAGGTGCCGATCCGGGGGTCCCGGATTTCCTTGAGGAGAATATCCGACAACTCCGCCTGAATGAGTTCGGCAACCCGATCTGCCCGCTTAAAATTCGTCATATTTACCGTCTTCCCCTTCCCAGGGGTCCATCAGGTCGGCCATGCTCACGATCTCCATTTTGGTCTTCACGATCTCGGCAACCTGCATGCCGTCGATGAAATCCATAATGTGATCCATTTTCGCGTTGATGTACTGCTTGTCGTTGCCGACCACACAAAAACCGATTCGCGCCCGTTTCCACTGATCGTTGCCGCCGACTTCGGCAATCGATACATTGAATTCATTCTGCGTCCGCTTCAGGAGATGCTTCAGAATGCCTCTCTTTTCCTTCAGAGACCTGCACTGCGGTATGAGAACATCGATGATACCGTATCCCACAACCATCACCTGGTCAGCCTCTCTTTCATCCGGAAACGGTTAAAGTTTCCGTTCGACCTTCTCCTGGGTATAGGCTTCGATGACGTCTCCCAGTTTCAGATCGTTAAACCCTTCGATACCGATACCGCATTCGAAACCGCTCAGGACTTCCTTCGCGTCGTCCTTAAAACGCTTCAGCGACATGATTTTCCCATCGAAAACCTGGATGCCGTCCCGGACGAGGCGCACATTCGATTTGCGTGTAATTTTCCCCTCCGTGACGAAACTGCCGGCAATCGTTCCGACCTTGGGAACCCGGAAGATTTCCCGGACTTCCGCCTTACCCTGGGTCACATCCTTGTATTCCGGTTCGAGGAGCCCTTCCATGGCAGCGCGGACATCGGCGATAGCATTGTAAATAATATCGTAAAGTTTTATATCCACCCCTTCCTGCTCCGCGAGTTCCGCGACCCGCGTATCGGGTCGCACATTAAACCCGATGATGATCGCGTTGGAAGCGGATGCCAGCATGACGTCCGTTTCGGTAATGGTGCCGGGGGAGCTGTGGATGATGTTCAGTTTGATATCGTCCGTACTGAGCTTCGTCAGGGCATCGCCCAGGGCTTCGATGGACCCCTGGACATCGGCCTTCAGGATGACGTTCAGTTCCTTCACGCCTTCCTTGATCTTCTGGTACAACTGTTCGAGGGTGATCTTGGAACTCGCCGAGAGTTCTTTCTCCCGTTCCTTCCTGATCCAGTATTCGGCGATGCCGCGGGCTTTTTTCTCGTCCTCCACACCGACAAATTCGGCACTTGCCTGGGGAACGCTGGAAAAACCGATCACTTCGACAGGCATGGACGGCCCCGCTTCCTTGACCCGGCCCCCTTGGTCGTTATACATAACCCGCACCCGCCCCCATTCCATCTTCGACACGAAGGCATCCCCTTCCCGGAGCGTTCCCTCCTGGATCAGAACGGTCGCCACGGGGCCCCTTCCCTTGTCCAGCTTCGCTTCGACAATGACGCCCCGGGCAGGCTGATCCGGGTCTGCTTTCAGATCGAGAACATCCGCCTGGAGAAGAATCATCTCCAGGAGGTCTTCGATGCCTTCCTTCTTCTTGGCCGATACCTCGCAGAAAATCGTGTCGCCGCCCCATTCCTCGGACACGAGGTTGTGCTCCGTCAGGGCCTGCTTGATTTTACCCGGATCCGCCCCGGGTTTATCCATTTTGTTGATCGCCACCAGAATCGGAACCCCGGCGACACGGGAATGGTTGATGGCCTCGACGGTCTGGTCCATGACGCCGTCATCGGCGGCAACGACCAGCACGACGACGTCCGTCACCCTGGCACCGCGGGCACGCATGGCCGTGAACGCTTCGTGTCCCGGCGTGTCGAGAAAGACGATATCCCTGTCCTTGATATGCACATGATAGGCGCCGATTGCCTGGGTAATGCCCCCGGCTTCGCCGTCAATGACGTTCGTCTTCCGGATCGCATCCAACAGGGATGTTTTTCCATGATCCACGTGACCCATGATTGTGACAACCGGCGCCCGGGGCTGGAGATTTTCCGATACAGCCTCCGGTTTTTGCATCGCCTCTTCGAACTCCATAACCGCCGTTTCCACCTGGTAACCGAATTCGGAAGCGATCAGGGTGGCGGCGTCAAAATCAATGGCCTGGTTGATGGTCGCCATGATACCGATCCCCATCAATTTGTTGATGACGTCCCCCGCTTTCACCCCCATCTTCTTGGCCAGCTCTCCGACCGTGATGGTATCCCCTATCTTGACACGACGTTTGATCGCCTTCGGGGTCGTAATCTGCGTCTTTTTCATCTTGACGGGGGCAACCTTCTTCTCCTCCCGCCATCTGCCCGGCTTTTCTTCCCCTTCGACTTCCAGACTACGGCCCTTCTTATCCACCACCTTCTTCAAGAACATTTTCTTCTTAACCGGAACCGCTTCCTCAACGAACTGCGTCAGGGGGCCCTTCCGTTTCTTTCTGCCCCGATCACCCTCTTCCGATGGTGTCGGAACCGCCGTGGGTGGGGTTATTTCCTTGATTATTTTAGGTGGCTCCGGTTTCCGGGCAGGAATTTTATGGATCTCAGGATGCTCGCCCCCGGCAGCCTCTGTTTTGGCTGCTTCCGGCCTCACAGGCGGAACGGGCTCTTTGGCGGCCTTTACCTCGGCAGAAGGAACAGCCTTCGGCTCGCCAACCGGGGGTTGCTCTTCCCGGGGCACCCCGACCCCGGCAGGAAAGGCCTTCTCTTTCACCTCGGCCGCCGGCTCATGCTCTTCTTCGGGAACAGCCTTCTTCTCTTCCGGCTTTTCTTTCTTTAATGGAATTTTTG
>CAZIPU010000082.1:0-9287 GCA_964541005.1 uncultured Syntrophales bacterium
GCCGTCCCTGCGTTTTCGTCCGCCTGACAGGTTGCAACCTCCGCTGTTCCTATTGCGACACAAAGTATGCTTATGAGGAAGGGAAGGAGATGGGCATCAACGAGATTGTCGATCGCCTGTCGGTTTATCCCTGTCGCCTTGTGGAAGTCACGGGCGGCGAGCCGCTGATTCAGGAGGGCACCCCCGCCCTGGTTCAGGCATTGCTGGAGCGAAATTTCGAAGTATTACTGGAGACCAACGGCAGCCGGAATATTGATTTCGTCGACCCGCGATGTGTCCGGATCGTCGACATCAAGTGCCCTTCCAGCGGAGAAGAGAGAAAGAACGATTTTGAGAATCTCACGCGGCTGACTTTACAAGACGAGATAAAGTTTGTCATCCGGGACCGTTCGGATTATGATTATGCTGTCGGGGTTCTATCCCGGTATGAAAAGGCCCATTCGGGGTGCCGGCCGCCGCTTTTTTCGCCCGTCTTCGGGAGAATGGACCCGGCTGTCCTGGCGCGGTGGATTCTCTCCGACGGATTGCCCGTCCGGATGCAGCTTCAATTGCACAAAGTCATCTGGGCCCCCGATCGAAGAGGCGTTTAGAGGAACGGTATGATGGAAAAAAAGAAGGCGGTTGTCCTGTTGAGCGGCGGCCTCGACTCAACGACGCTGTTGGCCATGGCCCGGCAGGAAGGATTTGTCCTGTACGGTCTGACTTTTCGTTACGGCCAGCGTCACCTGCACGAGCTTGAAGCGGCGAAGCGTGTGGCCGGGTATTTCCAGGTGCGGGAACACCGGGTTGTGGACATCGATTTGCGTGCCTTCGGGGGATCCGCCCTGACGGCTGATATCGAGGTTCCCAAGGGGAACGGGACCATCGGTTCGGCCGGCATTCCCATAACCTACGTGCCGGCGAGAAACACGATTTTCCTGAGTTATGCCCTGGCCTGGGCGGAAGTGCTCGGCTGCGGTGACATTTTTATCGGGGTGAATGCCGTCGATTACAGCGGTTATCCCGATTGCCGGCCCGAGTTTATTGCGGCGTTCGAGAAGCTGGCGAATCTGGCGATCAAAGCTGCGGTGGAAGGACAAACAACCGTTTCGATCCGGGTGCCGCTGATGTTTTTATCCAAGGGCGAAATCATCCGGGCAGGTCTGAAACTGGGAGTCGATTATGGTCTGACCCATACCTGTTACGACCCGGCTCCCGACGGTCTGGCTTGCGGACGCTGCGACAGTTGCCTGTTGCGGAAAAAGGGGTTCGCCGAGGCGGGTCTGACCGATCCAATTGCCTATGCACCCCTGCCGGGAAAGTGAATATAATTCAAATTCTGTCAGTTATTTAACAACTTTTTGTTCTGATGCCATCGTTCCTGTCAACATTCTTTTAACCTTGATCTTGCATTTTCTTCATTCGTTAAGGAGCCGCAATATTCCAGGCCGGATTCGAAGAGGAAAGGAGGTGAACGGAATGGGGACCCTGAAAAGAAGTACCTTGAGTGAGCGTTCCAAGCGGAAAGAAGCCAAATTCTGGGAAATGATGCGGTCCGTTGAAGCGGGTGCACAATGTCTCAAGTGAAAGGGTTGAAAGAGCAAATAATTGCCGGTCCGGCAATTCAGACCTTTGATTTTTTCATTCAGTGGCATCTTACGGAGCGCTGCAATCTCGCCTGCCGTCATTGCTACCAGGGCGGGAAAAGGACTCCGGAAATGTCTGTTGATGAACTGAAGCGGGAAATCGACGGGGCTGCGGAGATGTTTACGGCCTGGAAAGAAGAAGGCATTTCCGTCGTCCCGTCGATCCATTTTACGGGGGGAGAGCCCTTTCTTTTCAGGGGGCTGTGGGATGTTATCGCCCATGCCAGGCGACAGGGATTTGCCGTTGCCCTGATGAGCAACGGCATCCTGATTTCGGATGAAGACGCCGAAAAAATAAGGGAATGGGGCGTATTCGATGTCCAGATCAGCCTGGAGGGACCGGCTCCGATTCATGACAGGATACGGGGCTCCGGCAGTTTCCGGGGAGCCCTCCAGGGAGCAAAGCGTCTCATCGCTGCAGGAAACCGGGTCAGTGCCAACGTGACGCTCTCCCGTATCAATATTGCATGTATCGAGGAAACGATCGGTATCGCCAGGGATACGGGTTTCAGCAGTATCGGTTTTTCCCGGATCGTGCCCTGCGGACGAGGCCGGGAACTCCTCGATTTTTTCCTGACCCCGGAGGAAATCCGGAACGCCTATTACCGGGCTTTTGAACTATCCGATGCCGGCTTTCCCGTCGTTTCGGGAGATCCCCTGGCCGGGATCGTCAGGGGCGTGCATCCCCCGGCGGGTTGCCGTCTTACCCTGTCGGGTTGCAGCGCAGGTTTTTCGGGAGTCACCATCACAAGCGACGGCACCGTCATGGCCTGCCGGCGAATCGGCCTGAAGGCGGGAAACCTGAGAAGAAAAAGCCTCCGGGAAATATGGGCGACATCACCGCTCCTTTGGAAGTTAAGAAGGCGTGAGAATTATCGGGGAAAGTGCGGGACCTGCGATCTGTGGCCGACTTGCCGGGGATGCCGGGCCGTATCCTATGCATTTTCATCCGCCCGGGGCAAGGCGGATCTTTTTGCCGACGATCCGCAATGCTGGCTCCATGGGAAAAGCAAGGACAAACCGTAAAAAGACATCTGTGAAACATTCTAATCCCCCATAGACACTCACGAATTATTGTGATAGGAAACGCAGAAATTCTGACAGCAGGACCGCCATGGGCATAAAAAGAATCGGAATCATCGCCAACATCGAAAAAGAACAATCCGCCGAATATACCGTTGTGCTCCGGGACTGGCTTCTGGCCCGGGGACTTAAAGTCTACCTGGAGAAACACATCGCCCGGAAAGTGGGGGCAGCCGACGGCATGGACCGCAGGCACCTGGCCTCGGAGGTCGATCTCATCGTCGTTTTCGGCGGGGACGGCACGATCCTGCGGCTTGCCCATTTCATACGCGGGATTGAGATTCCCATCGTGGGAATCAACATGGGTGGATTCGGGTATCTGACGGAAGTGAATCTGAGTGAGATGTGCAGCGCCATCGAGAGGATTCTGACGGGAAACTTCGAAATGGAAAAGCGGATGATGCTCGACGTGGCGATCAGGGGACAGGAAACCGAGATCGAAGAGCAGGCTGTGCTCAATGACGTGGTCATTGGGCGTGGTAACCTCAACCGGATGGTGGAGTTGGAAGCCTTCGTGGATGGCGAGTTTCTGACGACCTTCAAGGCCGACGGGATCATCGTCTCGACGCCGACCGGTTCGACCGCCTACTCGCTGTCCGCCGGCGGGCCGATTGTTTTTCCCAAGATGGCCTGCATGGTGCTCAGCCCGCTGTGTCCGCACATGCTGACCAATCGTCCGATTATTCTCCCGGCGGATGTCGTGGTGACCGTGAAGCTTCTTACGAAAGAGCCGGGCGCGACGGTCATCCTGGACGGCCAGATTTCCTACGATCTGAAGACGGGAGACACCATGACCATTGGTCAATCTCCCTATGTGACGAACCTGATTTCCTCCCCGCTTCGGGATTACTGGGAGATCCTGCGCACGAAACTGGGCTGGGGGAGACTGCCGGAGGGAACGACGAACATCAAACCATGCTGACCGATCTCAGGATCAAGAATTTCGCCATCATTGCGGAGTTGCAGATGTCTTTCGATGCGGGTTTGACTGTCCTGACCGGTGAAACCGGGGCAGGCAAGTCCATCATCCTGGGTGCCCTCGGCCTGATTCAGGGTGACCGGGCGACTCCCGATCTGATCCGTACCGGGGAGGAAGAGGCCGTCGTCGAAGCGATCTTTGATATCGGAAGCCGGGAACCGGTACGGGAAAAGCTCCGTGAGATGGGTTTTGACGACGGAGAGGACCTTTCCCTCAAAAGGATCGTTTCCCGTTCCGGCAAGAACCGTGTTTTCATTAACGGAACCCCTTCGACCCTGGGAATACTCACGGTTATCAGCGAGTCCCTCATCAACATCTGCGGCCAGCGGGAACACCAGGTCCTTTTGAACCCGGACAATCACATCGATATGCTGGACGGTTTCGGTCTGCTTTTCCCCTTGAGGGAGGAATACGGGCAAGTTTATGATCGCTATCTGGCCCTCCGGGAGCAGCGTCGGGAACTGGAAACCCGCACGCGAAACCGGGTTGAACGGGTCGATTTTCTCGGTTTTCAATTGAACGAAATCGATCAGGCGGCCTTCCGGGAAGGGGAGGAAGAGACGTTACTGGAAGAAAAAAAGTTTCTGACCAATATTCAGAAATTGATGGTTCACGCGGATACCGCCTATGAGGATCTCTACGGACGGGAGAAATCCGTTCTCGAGATGCTCCGGTCGGTGCAATCCGAGATCCGGGAGATAAACGACATCGATGGGCAGTTCAAGGTGCCGTCGCAGGATCTGGATGCTCTGTATTTCCAGTTGGAAGAGACAGCCTTTTCCCTCAGGGATTATCGGAAGACACTGGCCGTCGATCCCATGAGGTTAGGGACGATCGAGGACCGGCTGGAGATGTTGCAGAAGCTGAAACGAAAATACGGGAAGACGATTTCGGAGATCCTCCATCAGCGGGAGGTCATTGCCGCAGAACTGAATGAACTGTCGAAGCTGAGCGAAAATATCGCAGAGTTGGACGGACTCATCAGTGCATGCACTCGGGAGCTCGAGAAAAAGGCCCATGCCTTATCGGAAGCCCGGCGGACAGCGGCCGACCGGATGGAGCGGATGATGGAGGAGGAACTCGGGGCATTGAAAATGGCTGCTGCGGCCTTCCAGGTAAAATGTGAACGAAACCCGGATAACGGGCACCCGTTCGGAGCGAAGGGATGGGACCAGGTTGAATTCTACCTGTCCACCAACACGGGTGAAGCCTTGAAACCCCTGATCCGCATCGCTTCGGGGGGGGAACTTTCCCGGATCATTCTGGCGATGAAGCGGATCCTCATGCAGACGGACCCCGTGGGCACGATGATATTCGACGAGGTGGACAGTGGTGTGGGAGGCAGAACGGCGGGAGGCATCGGTGAGAAATTGCGTGATCTGGCCGCGATGCATCAGATTTTATGCATTACCCATCTTCCGCAGATCGCCTGCTTCGGGGATCACCATTACCGTATCTCCAAGGCGATTACCGACGGCCGGACCCATGTCCGTCTCGATGTCCTGTCTGAAGAGGAACGGATTGATGAAATCACCCACATGATGGGGGGAGAGAATTTTGTAGAAATGACCAGGAAAAATGCCGGAGAATTCAAACGTGCACCGGCAGGGAGACGGCCGGAACCCCAGGTGTAGGGGAGTGCAGTAAGGTCGTTTGGAAAGGCATCATGAAAAAGACTCTTTTGTTGGCCATTGTTCTGTATTTTTTTTTTGACGCCGGTTGTTGCTTCCGCTATAGACCCTACGGCGGACGTCAAGGTGACGCCTCTGATCCAAACGTCGGAAAGCTGGAACGGCGCCCCGATTGTGTATCCGCAGGGAAAGGCGCAAGTGACGGGATTGCTCGTGGAGATAGCGCCAGGAGGAGAAACCGGATGGCATTCCCATGCGGTTCCTTCCTTTGCGTTTGTGCTGGATGGTGTGCTGGAGATTACATTGAGCGATGGGAGAACGAAGCGGCTTCAGGAGGGAGAAGCTCTGGCGGAGGTGGTCAACACGCTGCACAACGGCCGGAATGCCGGAGATCGGCCGGTGAAAATTGCTGTCTTCTATGCCGGGGTTGAAGGTCTTGCCCGTTAGTTCTCATCTGATGGAATAGGACTCCGCTGCCTCTGGCGCGGCCTGTGAAACCCTTTGAGAGTAACGATGCCATTCAATAAAATGTACGTATATGGGACAACGGGGAATTCGAGATAAAAGAGGACGTACGGGCCTATGTTGAGAAAAGCACGAATCGGAGACGTCAGAAACATCCACCGGATGATCAATTTGTCATCCCAGAAGGGAGAAATGCTTCCCCGATCGCTCATGGATATCTATGGCAACCTGCGGGATTTCTTCGTATTTTACGATAAGGATGAACGGTCCATCATCGGTATCTGTGCCATGAGCATCATCTGGGAGAACCTGGCGGAAATCCGTTCCCTTTATGTGGAGGAGGAACACCGTCATCAGGGAATCGCCAGGCGGCTTGTAGAGGCCTGCATCTCGGAAGCCATTACCCTGGAGCTGTTTCGCATTTTTACCTTGACCTATCAGAAGGCGTTCTTCGGTCGTCTCGGGTTTCATGAGGTGGAACGATCCACATTATCCGAAAAAATCTGGTCCGATTGTTTCCGTTGCTCGAAGTACCCCGATTTCTGTGATGAGACAGCGATGATTCTCGAACTATGAAGACGTTCCGATTTCCCTGTTTTTGTGTGCTGGTTTTACTTTTTCTCCTTTCCGCCTGTACATTTCGCCCCGCCGTAACGGGAGACGTGGGGAAACCCCTTCCCCCGCCGCCACCAACAAAACCCCCAGCCGATATGGCGACGACAAAACCGGTACTGAAGTTGAAGGATACCGGGATTGCCTATCCGCTGTTGCCGGTCGATAAAAACGAGGTGTCCTTCATCGGTGACGATTTGGATGCGGAATCTCTCGTCCTTGCCGTCAGCCGCAGTCTGGAGTATTACGATCGCCTTCCATCGGGATGGCAGTACCGCATTGGAGATACCCTTTACAGCGTTCAGGAATTGAAGGAATCTCTCCTCCTGTTCTTGAATATATGTCTGAATGCCGCCTCCGACGAGGAGCGGGATGCCAGAATCCGTGAAACCTTCGATGTCTACCGATCCGCAGGAAATGGGGAAGCGGGGCAGGTTGTTTTTACCGGATACTACGAACCGGTCCTCCAGGGATCCCTGGAGAAGACCGAGCGGTTTCGCTACCCCATCTACCGGGTGCCGGATGACGCCGTTGTGGTTTACCTCGGGAAATTTTGGTCGAAATACAGGGGGGAAAGGCTTGTCGGCCGGGTGGAAAAGGGGGAACTCGTGCCGTACCCGACCCGGGCGGAAATCGACGGGAAGGGGTATCTCGATGGAAAGGGACTGGAGATCGTCTGGGTGGACGATCCTGTGGAGTTGTTCTTTCTCCACATCCAGGGGTCGGGAAGGATTCTTCTCCCCGACGGGAAAGAGATGCGGGTCAATTATGCCCAATCCAACGGCCGGGCCTTCAAGGGGGCTTCGTCCTGTCTTCTGGAAAACGGCAAGATTAATTCGTTTCAGACGTCTCATCAGAACGTAAAGAAGTATCTGCAAGAGCATCCGGAAGAACTCGACGATATTCTTCACCGTAATGACAGTTACATTTTTTTCCGTACCGTCGAGGTAGGGCCTCTCGGGGCTTTGGACGTGCCCCTGACGGGCGGCAGAACCGTTGCGGCGGACCCCGCCGTTTTTCCTAAGGGAGGCCTCGTTTTCATCAAGGCCCGGAAACCCGTCCTGGATGAAGCGGGGAATTGCCGATCCTGGGAACCCCTTTCCCGCTTCGCCTTGGTTCAGGATACGGGCGGCATGATCAAGGGGCCCGGACGGATCGATCTCTTCTGCGGGTCCGGTGTCGGTGCGGAGCGGATTGCGGGGAGTATCAAGGAAAAAGGGTCTTTGTATTTTCTCGTCAAGAAAAAGAATCCCTGAGAGTGGCATAATCTGAAAGCATCCGGGGAAGTTCTCGGCCGTTTCAAACTCAGCCTCGAAAAAACAAGGGCATTACCTCATGGCCGCGCATCTGTCCGTGCACTCACCGGGACCACCGGGCAATAGGTCACGTCGCGTTCATCGTTCATCCCGATGGGATGATCCGTTTTGAGAAGGGTCAGCCAGACGCGGACATTATCGATGATGATGATCACCACCATAATTATGATCGCGATACTCAGCCAGGCGTTCAGCATCTGGCCTTTACCCAGATAGGTCTGTATGTTCATGAGACCGGCGGCGAAGGTCGTTACGGTGATCAATACGCAGGGGATCAGCGTGATGAGAGCGTAAATCTTCTTTCTGCCGATCCGGAGAAGGATGGTGGTGCCGATGGCCAGGGCCAGGGCGGAAAGGGTCTGGTTCGTGGCACCGAACATGGGCCAGATGGACGAAATATCGCCGGTATACAGCAGGTAGCCCCAGGCGAAAGAGACGAGGGCGCTGGTTGCGATTGCACCGGGTATCCAGTCTTTTCTGCCCAGGGGTTTGTAGGCGTAGCCGAGGATATCCTGCAGGATGTAGCGGGCCACCCGGGTTCCCGCGTCGATGGTGGTCAGGATGAAAAGGGCCTCGAACATGATGATGAACTGAAACCAGTACTTCATGGTATGCCGGAGTTCTTCACTGATGCTGGCAAAGATATGGGACATGCCGACAGCCAGGGAGATGGCGCCACCGGGACGGTGAGAGACATCCAGGCCGACAAGCTGGCTCAGGACGGGCAGGTCGACGATCTTCATGTTCAGCTTCTGAAAGGCATCGGCAGAGGTGTTGATCGCGAAATAATCTCCCGGGATCAGGGTGACGGCGGCCAGAAGGGACATGACGGCGACGAAGGCTTCCGTCAGCATGGCACCGTAGCTGATCAGGGGAATCTCCGTTTCGTGTTCGATCATTTTGGGGGTTGTCCCCGAGCCGATGAGGGCGTGAAAGCCGGAGATGGCGCCGCAGGCGATGGTGATGAAGACATAGGGCCACCAGGGGCCGGGGATGATCGGACCGCCGCCTGACATAAAGACCGTCGTGAAGGGCATCTTGATCGTCGGGTTGACGAAGAGAAGTCCGATCGCCAGGGCGACGATGACGCCGATTTTCATGAAGGTGCTGAGATAATCTCTTGGAGCCAGCAGCAGCCAGACGGGGATGGCGGCGGCACAGAAGCCGTAAAGCGGCAGCAGGATGGACATCTGCTTTTTATCGAAGGTGAACCAGGAGGCGATGCCCGAATCCGCAATGTAAGGGCCGAAGAACACGGCCGCGCAAACCATGGCAATACCGGCGATGGAGCCGGAAAGAATAGCGCCCGGCTTGATCCTGAACATGTAGATGCCGACGGCCATGGCGATGGGGATGGTCATGGCGATGGAAAACACGCCCCAGGGATTGTTGAACAGGGAATTGACGACGGCCACGGCCAGCCCGGCCAGGGCGGCGAGGATGATGAAGAGAATCACGACGGCGGTCACGGCACCCGTGACCCGCCCGACATCTTTTTCGGCGATGACGGACAGGGACTGCCCCTTGTGGCGGTAAGAGGCAAACAGAATGATCATGTCGTGGACACAGCCGGCAA
>CAZIPU010000083.1:0-9212 GCA_964541005.1 uncultured Syntrophales bacterium
TATTGTACACAGGTAAATGATAAATGAAATGTTCCCTGAGGATAAGGATGACTGAATAATTAATCAAAACAGGCGGTTGGTTCTAACACCGCCTGTTTTGTATGTTACCTGAGTCGATACAGGGAGTCGTCCCTCATAGTTCCAAGAGTGTTTTCCTGATGTTGAACATGTTTTCAGAATCAGGATATTGGTGATAATCGTATTCTTGTTTTAATTCAGGGTATAAGGGTCTTCCCCTCCGGCGTTTTCAACGCCCCGGCCTGTCCGTCGGCATGCATACTCCCATACCGATCATAAGATGGTTCCTGCCGGTTTGGGGGAACCATCTTTTCCTGTTGACATTCCCTGTTTATTTGTGCAATAGCAACAGCCATTCGTTTTAAATGCCCCGGCAGGAGATCTCCCTATTGAGATGCCCTGACAGACGAGCTTTCCCCCCGTGGGCTCTTTCCCGGGGGTTGTTTGTCCCGGGAAACCCTGGTGATCCGGCCGCTTTGAACTGAAGATGCTGTCTGATTTTTGTAAGAACGGAACACGAATGCAGGCATCATGCCAGGAAAGGCAACCTTTGTGGTGTGCTCCGAGTCAGTTCCCGTCTTTGCCGATGACAACCATCTCGAAATATTTCAGGGAAGCGGTCGGCAACCTCGGCGAACCGGATCCCGTTCCGAATGCGATCATACGCCGGCCCGATTTTCCCGAAGGGTTTCATCCGTCCATTGAACAACACAATGGCGGATTTCATAAGAGGGTGAATTGATTAACAACGATAAAAAGGGGAGGGTAGAGAGGATGAGCAACGAGAATTTGGAAAGCAAGAGATGGTGGATCGCCATTGCGGCAATTGTGATGCAGTTGTGCCTGGGGACGGTCTATGCATGGTCCGTGTTCAAGAAACCCCTGATGACGTCCCATGGATGGAGCGAACCCGGGGTTCAGGCGACCATGATGGTCATCATGGCGGTAATCGGTATTTCCGCGGCTTTCGGCGGAACCCTGGTCGACAAGAAGGGCCCCCGCTTTGTCGCCACGATCGGCGGCATCCTTTTCGGTATCGGAACGCTCCTGGGCGGTCTGGCGGACCAGATCGGAAGCATCTGGCTGCTCTATATCGGATACGGCGTCATCGGCGGCCTGGGAAACGGCTTCGGATACGTGACGCCGATTGCGACCCTGATCCGCTGGTTCCCGGATAAACGGGGGCTGGTCACGGGTCTCGCCGTCATGGGCTTTGGTGCCGGCGCGTTCTTCATGGGGAAAATCGCTCCCGCCATGGTCAATTCCATCGGCGTTGCCAGCACCTTCTATATCTGGGGCGTCATTTTCCTGGTCCTTGTGACGGGTGCTGCCCAGATCTATAAAAACCCTCCCCAGGGATGGGTACCTGCAGGCTTCAAGCCTGCCGCTTCGGCCGTTTCCGCTGCCGATTCGTTTACCTTTGACGAAGCCGTGAAGACGCCCCAGTGGTGGATGCTCTGGGCCATGTTGTTCCTGAACGTTTCCGCCGGTTTGGGACTCTTGTCCCAGCTGTCTCCCATGGCGCAGGATCTCATCGGGAAAACCCAGGGAATCACCGATCCGAAGGTATTGGCTATCGCCGGCGGGTCTATTCTGGCCTATGCTTCAATCTTTAACGGTCTGGGCCGTCTCTTCTGGGCCTCCGTTTCCGATTTCATCGGCCGGAAGAACGTCTTCCTCACCATGTTCATCACCCAGGCCCTGCTTTACATCTACCTGCCCCAGGTGGCCGGGGTATTTCTCTTCACGGTCATCGCCTGCTATCTGCTGGCCTGCTACGGTGGTGGGTTCGCGACGATGCCCGCCTTTGCGGCCGATTCCTTCGGACCCGGCTACATCGGCAAGGTCTACGGAATCATGCTGACGGCGTGGGGCTGCGCCGGTGTGTTCGGTCCCCTGGTTTTCAGCATTCCGGCGATCAAGGGAATCGCCCTTTATGTGGCGGCGGGAATCCTGGCCCTGGGCTTCCTGATTGCTTTCAGTTACCGGCCTCCCAAGCGGAAAGGTGCGAAGTGATAGAGATTTGATAATAAGATAAAAAAGGCGGGTTTAACCCGCCTTTTTTGTTTGCCCTTTTTTCATCCGGAAGCGTTGTTTACATGATTGAATCCAGGGAATTCTGAATCTGCAGGATTTCGTCTTCCAGTTCCTTTTTCGACAGGATGCCCTTCCGTTCCAGGAGATTGACAATCGCTTCCAACTGGATGGATTCCGAAATCATCAGGGATTGCAGTTCGGCAAAATCGTCTTCGTTGATCAAATCCGCCATAGTTATCCTTCCTTACAAGAATGAATTCTCCTGGAAGATGAACCGCGTTCGACCGCTTTGCCGGGTGCTCGGGGCGGCACCATCGTCATGACCGTGACGGTTCAGGCGTCCGGGGATGGAAAGGGCTATAGCACATAGCCTTTCGTATTGACAAATCATTTGTCCGTACCTTAAAAAGAACAGTCTTATTAAATGACCCGGTGATTCAATCGGCAGGTAAGGGAGCCGGGATGTCCGTATCGCGTGAAACTGGGTGGACGGTGTTGCCTTTTATGTACGTATTGTGGGTCTTTTCCGTCGGGGCTGTTGTCGCCCTTTCTCTTCTTCCCGATGTCGGAATGCCCGGCGACAGCAGCAACGCGGATAAAATCGGTCATTTTTTCGCTTATCTCTGGATCGCCCTGCTTCCTGCTCTGATTATGAAAAGTCCGAAACGGAGCATTCTTTTGTTTGCGGGACTCGTGTTGCTGGGAGCCGTGCTGGAAGTCGGGCAGATGTATGTTCCCGGGCGGATGTTCTCTTTTGCCGACATGGGAGCCAATGCGGCGGGTGCGGTCGCCGGCATTTTCATGGGAAGACGTTACCGCGCGAGATTTTGGAGGTATCTCCGGCGAAATAAGCGGCCGGATCAGGAAGGGGAAAGAACATGATGATAACGCCGGAGCCGATCTGGCAAAATGTTCGGAAAATACGCGAGACGTCGCCGGTCGTTCACAATATCACCAACTACGTGGTGATGAACAATACGGCCAATGCGCTGCTGGCCCTGGGGGCGTCCCCGGTCATGGCCCACGCCGAGGAGGAAGTTTCCGATATGGTCGGCATTGCCGGCGCCCTGGTGATCAATATCGGGACCTTGAGCAGACCTTGGGTGACGTCGATGGGGATCGCCATGAAGGCAGCACGGAAGAAAGGCATTCCCATCGTTTTTGATCCGGTGGGGGCCGGGGCCACGCCTTACCGGAGCCGGGCGGTCCGGGAACTGGTGAAAGCGGTGATACCTGAGATCATCCGGGGCAATGCCTCCGAGATCATGGCGATGGCCGACGGCATGACCAGGACCAAAGGGGTGGACAGCCTGGCCTCTTCCCGTCATGCCCTGGATGTGGCAAAGCAGCTTGCCCTCGATCTCGGGACGGTGATCTGCGTCAGCGGTGAGATCGATTATATCGTCAATGCCGAACGGGTTGTTCAGGTGCAAAACGGCCATCCCCTGATGCCGCGGGTGACGGGTCTCGGTTGTACGGCAACGGCCCTGTGCGGCGCTTTTGCCGCCGTGGAGAAGGATTTTGTCCTGGCTGCGGTGTCGGCCATGGCCGTGATGGGGATTGCCGGAGAGATGGCCGGTGAGAATTGCCCGGGACCCGGCAGTTTCCAGGTCCGGTTTCTGGATGCGCTCTACAGTATGACGGAGAGGGATATGGCGCAAATCCGCGTGGAGGACGTGTAATGGAAGGCCTCTATCTGGTGACGGATCGGGAACTCTGTGGAACCCGTAGCATCGAGTCGGTGGTCGCCCAGGCCGTTTCGGGCGGAGTCCGGTATGTCCAACTGCGGGAAAAGGACACATCGACGAGGGCATTCATTGAGCTGGCAAAGCGTGTCAAGGCGATTCTCCTGCCGCTGGAAGTTCCCCTGATCATCAACGACCGGGTCGATGTGGCACTTGCTGCGGGGGCCGACGGCGTCCACGTCGGGCAGGACGATATGCCTTATGAAACAGCCAGAAAGATCCTCGGGCCGTCCGTCCTCATCGGTCTTTCCGTGGAAACCTGGGAGGATGTCGTTTTTGCCCAGGGCCTGGATGTCGATTACCTGGGCGTAAGCCCGGTCTTTGAAACGCCGACGAAAACGGATACGAAAGGCATGTGGGGCCTGGAAGGGCTGGCCCGGATCAGGGCCTATTCGCGGCACCCCCTGGTCGGCATCGGAGGGCTCAACGCAGCCAATGCGGAAGCGGTTGTCCTGGCGGGTGCGGATTGTGTGGCCGTGGTATCCGCGATCTGTGCCGACGCCGACCCCTTTCAGGCGGCGAAAGAACTGGATGAAATCATCCGGGGGGCGCTGCGAAAACGGTCGGCGCAGTCATCAGGAACCCGATGAAACAACCCATCGACCTCATCATCTTCGACTTTTCCGGGACCCTCAGCCTCGGGTCTGTCGAGTTCGGCAAGTCGGAAAACCTGCTTCCGGTATTGGAAAGCAGCGGTCTTGTCAAATTGGGAGTTGCCTCGGAGGCCTTCTTCTGGGATGAGATCGTCTATCCGACCTGGGTGGAGGGCAGCACCACCGGCCGTGGGTATCTGGGGGTACTCGTGGACCGTATCCGGGACCTGGAACTCTATGCCCCGGATGATCCCCATCCGGATAAAACCATTCAAGCTGCCGTATCCTATCTTCTGGACCGGTACTTCGACCAGTGCCGGATCGACCTCCGGTGGCGGACGCTTCTGCAGGATCTGAACGAAGATCCTGCCGTGCAGGTGGTGGTCGCGACGGATCATTATGCGGAGGCGACACCCATGATTTCGGGTCGCCTGAAGGACTGGCATATCGATGCCGTTACCCTGTCCGAGGTGGTGCCGGGAACCCGGAATCCCTTTATTATTGCCAATTCATCGGACATGGGGTGCCACAAGGCGGACATTCGCTTCTGGCAGCTGATTTCGGACAAACTGTCCCTTGCGGGACCTTACCGGGTCCTGCTGATCGACGATTTTGGCGGCAACGAGGACAGCAGTGACCCTTACGGTAATCCGGAGCGGGTTCTGATCCGCCGGAAGGAAACGGATCGTGTGCTCCGGGATGTATTCGGAGACCGCGTTGAGATTCATTCCTTCATTGTGCAACGGCCCCATGATGACCATGTCCATGCACCGGATCGGGATGGTCTTTACAGCCTCCATATTTCCATGGCCGTCTCTCACATCAGGGCGTTTCTCGGGTCGGCACGGGATAAGTCATCCCCGAGCCGAGTGTAATGATGAATCGTGCGACCGGCGGTGATGGCGAAATCTCCGGAAAATAATGGACACCCGGGTGGAAAATGGTGAACTGGTTTTTCCTGACGGTTATCTGCTTCGTTCTCTACGGGATTCAGCGATTCCTCTACAAGGTGTCGGCACAGAGGAACTGCAACACCGCGTGGACAACCCTGTCCTTCATGGGAACCGTGGCCCTCATCAGCACCCTTCTCTGGTTCGGGTCGGATGAGATTCTGAAAAATCTGCCCTGGCTTTTGCTTCTTTCCCTGATCAACAGCCTGACCTTTTTCGTCGATACGGTCGTGACCATCGAAGCCCTCCGGTACCTGCCGACGATGGTCGTCTATCCCGTGACCCGGATGAGTGCCGTCCTGGTGATCATCTTTTCCGTGATCTATTTCCAGGACCGGTTGAACCTCTACCAGATCATCGGCGTTGTCCTGGCCATCGGTGTCATCCTGACCCTGACCCGGTTTTCCGAGGAAGAAAAACGGGAATACAAAAATATCCGCAAGGGGCTCGTCCTGATTGTCCTGGCCGTCCTGTCCGGTGCCGTGGCGGCGGTTTCCAGTAAGTTCGCCGCCCTGTACACGAATCAGATGGCCTTTATCGCCCTGACCTATACGCTCAGCATGCTGTTTTCCCTGGGATTGCGGAAGCCGTTTGAAAAGGGGGGTGCCAGCCGCCGTTACGGGGAGGCCCTGCTGATCGGACTGGCCATGGGACTGGTGAATTTCGGGGCCTTCTATGCCCTGCTGAAGGCCATGGAGGCCGGTCCCCTGTCCATTATCATCCCCGTTGTCGGAATGAACTTCGTCATCGCCAATATCCTGGCGTCCATCGTGTACGGAGAAAAACTGACCTGGATGAAGGCGGTCGGAATTCTGATGACCGTGGCATCTCTGGTTTTGATGAAACTGGGGCAGTCATGATGCCGGACGGCAGGCGGCCCCGGAACGCCTTTCACCCTGACGATGGCCGGATGAAAGGAATTTCATGGCTTTATATGCCCTTCCTTGGAAAAGGGGATTTTCAGGCTGCCCCAGAGCAGCTTGAGACGAAGGATCCCTTCAATTTTATAAGGGATGTCTTTCCCCCGGATAAACGATTTGATGCAGGAACCCAGGTCATCGAATTCGATTGCCAGAGGGATGGTGACTGTCCTTGTTGAGGAAGGGGGCACTTGAAACGGCTCGTCATAAATTCCCCGGCCCGCTTCCCGGTTCTCCAGCGCGAATTGATACTCCAATGATTTGAAATTCAAGGCGAAACTGTTCGGATTCCGGATCTCGACGGTCAGCAGGGCCTTCAACTCCTTCATGGAGTGGAGCGTCAGGGACACCTCTTTCAGGGTCAAGGTCGGTTTTTCCGCAAACCGATCCACACAGGAGCACAGGAGGCACAAAACGGCCAGAATCAGGATCGGTCCGACATATCGGGTTATCTTATCTTTGTTCACATCGTTCCCGGGAATTTGTTTTTCCCGGAATATATAGCACACAAGCGGATAAATGAAATATTTATTGTGCCCGACGTTTCTTTCAGAGCATCTTTTTGACAGGTTTTGTGAAATCTGATAAACCGGAACACACTGAAAATAAGGAGAACGTTTCATGGAAAACAACGAAAATCTTTTTGCGCTGATCCGGACGGATAAAGGGGTGATCCGGCTCCGGCTGTTCGGCGACCGGGTGCCCGTGACGGCAGGCAATTTCGTCAATCTGGCGTTGCGGGGATATTACGACGGACTGGTTTTTCACCGGGTTATCGCCGATTTTATGATTCAGGGCGGATGCCCTTTCGGAACGGGAACCGGCGGGCCGGGTTATCGTTTTGACGATGAATTCCAGCCCGATCTCAAGCACGACCGCCCCGGCATTCTTTCCATGGCCAATGCGGGTCCGGGAACAAACGGAAGCCAGTTTTTCATTACCCATGTGCCCACGCCCTGGCTGGACCAGCATCATACGGTGTTCGGCGCCGTCGCTTCACCGGCCGACCAGGAAGTGGTCAATCGAATCGTCCAGGGAGACCGGATTCTGCAGATAACGATCGAGGGTGATTATGCGACGTTGTTCGAGCAGATCAGGACGGATCGGACGGAATGGAACCGGGTTCTGGATCAGCGTTTCCCGAAGCTGAAACCGGCCTGATCTCCGGTGATGCCCGATCCCCCAGGCCCAAGCGATGTGCCGGTTCCGGAACCGGGAACTTTTCCCGTCGGGGAACTGCTGGCCTGGTACCGGCTCCATCGCAGATCCCTTCCCTGGAGGGAAACGAGGGACCCGTACCGGATCTGGCTGTCGGAGGTCATGCTCCAACAGACCCAGGTCAGTACGGTGGTTCCCTATTATGAAAGATTCCTGAACCGGTTCCCGACGATTGCCGATCTCGCCCGTGCCTCGGAGGAAGAGGTGCTCAAGGTCTGGGAAAACCTGGGCTACTATGCCCGGGCCCGGCAACTCCACAAGGCTGCCGGAATCGTCATGAAGACCTACGGGGGGGTGATTCCGGAGCGTCCCGAAGATCTTGCCGGGCTTCCCGGAGTCGGACCATACACGGCGGGCGCTGTTTCAAGCATTGCCTTCGGGCAGGACGTCGCGGCGATAGACGGAAATGTCCGGCGGGTCCTGTGCCGCCATTTTGCCCTTGCCGGCGTTATGGCCGATAAAGAAGGTCTGCGTTACCTGTCGGGTCTTCTGGAGGCGGTACTTCCTTCGGGCATGGCCGGGGATTTCAATCAGGCCCTGATGGAACTCGGCGCGACGATCTGCCGGCCCCGTGAACCCTTGTGCGAGGACTGTCCCCTCGGTGAAAACTGCCTTGCCCGGATCCATGCCACCCCCGAAGCTTTTCCGTCCCGGCGGGAAAAGAAAAAAGTTCCCGTCCGTCATGCGGTTGCGGCCATCATCCGGGATACCCATGGGCGCGTTCTGCTGGTCAAGCGCCAATCCCGCGGCCTTCTTGGCTCTCTCTGGAAATTTCCCGGCGGTTTTGCGGAACCGGGGGAAGAACCGTCAAGCGCCCTCGTAAGAAGCGTTCAGGAAGAGACCGGAATAAAAATCTCGGGAGACGTTTTCCTGGGAACCGTCCGGCATGCCTATACCCATTTCCGGCTCCGCCTCCATGTCTTTTCCTGCCCCGTTTCGGATGGTCTCCCGGTCGATGGCTCCTGCAAGGACTTCCGGTGGGCATTTCCCGGCGAAATCCGGGATCTGCCGCTGGGCAAGGCCGATCGGCAGGCAGCGGATCGGGCACGGTTGTCAGAGGAATTTCCCGGCATGTAAAGTTCCTTTGACTTGCCGCGTTTTGCGAATTATTCTCAAACATACTGAGACGTGCATCCGCAGGAGGTGTGTTATGGATGAAGAACATGTCAGAACCGGCATCGGGACTTCGCAACCATCCGAAGATGTCCGAACCGGTACGAGCGCCGACGCGATCAGGCGCGCTATCCTGGAAAATCTTTACTTCATCCAGGCGCGTATTCCCAGGATTGCAACAATCAACGACTGGTACATGGCCTTGGCATACACGGTGCGTGACCGGATGCTCGACCGTTTTATCCGGTCGACGGAAGCCCTTAGCCGCAGCACCAGGGCGGTCTGTTACCTTTCTGCGGAATTCCTGACGGGACCGCATCTGGGCAATGCCATGGTGAATCTCGGCATCGACGGGCAGGTCAGGGAAGCCACGAGGCAGCTTGGCCTCAATCCCGATGAGCTGATCGCGCAGGAGGGAGAACCGGGCCTCGGCAACGGCGGCCTTGGCAGACTGGCCGCATGTTTTCTTGATTCCCTCGCCTCGCTGGAAATTCCGGCCATCGGGTACGGGATACGCTATGAATTCGGCATCTTCGATCAGGAAATCCGCGACGGCTGGCAATGTGAAGTGACGGACAAATGGCTGGCCCTCGGCAATCCCTGGGAGATCGCCCGTCC
>CAZIPU010000084.1:0-9164 GCA_964541005.1 uncultured Syntrophales bacterium
CTGATCTGCCTGAAAGAGATGGCGCCCGTGGCGATCATTACGGGCCGTTCCCGCCGCAACGCACAGAAACATCTGGGGATCGTTCCCGACTACCTGATCGGAAACCACGGCACCGAGGGGCTTCCCGGATGGGAGGATCGCCGGGAGGGGTTCAGGCGCCTGGCCGGAAAATGGGACGAACAGCTGCGCAGCATGCTGCCCGATTCCCTATTCCCGGGCATCCTGATCGAGAACAAGGGGCTTACGATTTCGGTTCACTACCGGATGGCGCCAGATCGGAAGGCCGCCCATGCCCATGTTCTCCGTGCGGTGTACTGCCTGGAACCCAAACCGAGACGTGTGAGCGGAAAATACGTTGAAAACCTGCTTCCGCTGGCTTCCCCCGACAAGGGGACGGCCCTTCTCGAGTTAATGCGGCAGGATGGATGCCGAAAGGGTTTTTTTGCCGGGGACGATGTAACGGATGAGGATGTGTTCAGGCTGAACAGGGATAACCTGTTCACGGTTCGTGTCGGAGACAGGATGGAGAGCAGGGCGCGTTATTTTCTGAAGGATCAGAAGGAGATGATCTTCCTCCTCCGGCAGATCAATGCCCTCCTTCGGCAGATGAAAAGCTGACCGGGCTGGAAGATGCATGCCACGGATGACAGCAGAAAATTCTTTACGTCATGATGGATGGAAGGTTTTGTCAGATTGCCGAACCTCAGCGCATTTCCCGGATGACCCTACCCCTGCTTGAAAAAGATATCCCGTAATTCGTCCGGCAGCTGGCCATGACGGATTCCACCAGGGGTTCCGTGACCGCTGCGTTTGCCGTCCACTCGACGATGAAATTGGCGCCGGTTCCGCTTTGGTCGCTTTCGGGGACAAAGAAATGCGTGGTGGCCAGGGGTGCCAGGGCTTGGGGCGATTGGAGAAAATTTCTGACGAGGACCCCGTCGTTATTGAAGTAGAAAACTTTCGTGACCGTGATGGTTTTGCTCAGATCGGTATTATGGATGGCGAGGAAGGCGCTCAGGTTGAACATCTTCTGGTCGAGGCAGGGAATGTTCGAGTAAACCGGCAGATACAGAACCTGTCCCCGGATCTTGCCCGCTCCCGTATCCGGTACGGTCAGCATCTCAGGATTGAAACTTCCGATTGGGGAATCGTTTACCGGTGTTTTGCCTGCCTCCGAGCAGGAGACAAGATGTACAATCACTGCGAGGAGAAAGAAAATTTTCAATAATCTCTTCATCCGCGAAGACTCCTTTCTGTGGACTTTTCCCCCCACGAAAACGGGGATGAGGACTTCCTGCCGGTCGGCAATATAACACTTGTGTGCTTCTTTTTCGATATTTCTATCGTGCCCGGGACGAAAAAGGTCGGCCGGTTTTACCGGCTTGCCCTGTTATTACATCGGCAAGTAAATATCAAAAACGTCATGCCGGACTCGATCCGGCATCCAGCCAAAGTCATTATGGATCCCGTTTTTCGACGGAATGACAGGAACGAAGCAATTAAGTTGCCGAAGTAATAATATCCTGTTGTTCACGAAAACCTTTCCAAGTTCCCTGAAGCTTTCAGGATCTCGCCTTGACTTCCGCTTCCCGGCGGTTCGGATCCTCCGTGGCGCTCTTTGTCTCGTCTCTTTTCCTTCCCAGCTCTTTAGCGGCCTTATGGCATTTCCTGAGCAGATTAAGGAATTTGACCTATATTTCGTGTGCTTCCGTCTCTTTTATTTCGCCCTGCAGAACTTCGAGCTCGCCGATCGTTTCCGAAACCATTCCTTTGTTCGGCGAGAGGAGATCCGCTTTCCCCGGATTCGAAGGATCGGGTTGGAACTTATCTATAAAGGCAAGGCGAGATAAATTTGCATCCCTTTTCCCTGGTCATTTCTTTTCCCCTGTTCCGATTCAACGGTGAGGGCGATTTTAAATCCTGAAAAATTTTTTAACGACGCAAAGAAACATCTCACAGGTCCACGATCAGCATGTAGATCGTGGCAATGGCAACGGTCATGATCATGAGGGGAAACCCGACGGCGAAATAGCGCCAGAAAGGGATTTCGCACTGGTTTCGGCGGGCATAACTGGCCGCCACGATATTCGCGGCCGCTCCGATCAGGGTGGCGTTGCCTCCCAGGCAGACACCCAGCGACAGGGCCCACCAGAGGGGTTGTATATCGATGCCGCCCATCGGTCCCATGGACTTGATGACGGAGATCATCGTTGCCGTGAACGAAACGTTTTCAATAAACGAGGAAAGAAGGGCCGATACCCACAGGATCAGCAGGGTCAGCACCGTCGCATTGTCCGTCACCGTGAGGAGCTGGTTCGCAATCAGCTTAATGAACCCCGTCTTTTCGAGGCTCCCGACCATCACGAAAAGACCCGTGATGAAGAAAATGGTCGGCCATTCAACCTCTTTCAGAAATTCGTCGATCTCGCCCGGCTTGGTCACCAGAAGCATGAGAAAAGCCCCTCCCAGGGCGATGGTTCCCAACTCCAGGTGGATCAACCGGCTGAAGACAAAACCGGCGATGATCAGGCCGAAAACGGCGAGGGCCTTTCTCGTCCTGACGGGGTCCCTGATGGCCCGGGTCTCGTCGAATCCCGCCAGGATTTCCTCCGCATTACTCCGCACAACACTGAAATCGCGGCGATAGAAGACTCGGAAAAACAGCAGAACAAAGAAAGAGATCACCAAAACAACGGGGGCATTGTGATAGATAAAATCCATGAAACCGAGTGGTGCACGGCTGCCGATGAGGATATTGGGCGGATCGCCGATCAGGGTTGCCGTGCCGCCAAGGTTGGAGAAAAAAATCTCGCCGATGATAAAGGGGAGCGGCTTCATGTGAAAGGCGTCGGCAATGGCCAGCGTAATGGGCAGGCAGATCAGGATCGTCGTGACATTGTCCAGGAAGCCGGACATGACCGCCGTAAAAAGGCAGAGGGCGACGAAAATCGACCAGGGCTTGCCGCCGGCGATCTTGATGGCCCTGATGGCGACATATTCAAACAGGCCCTCTTTCCGCAGCAGGCCCACAACGATCATCATGCCGCAGAGAAGGGCCAGGGTGTTGAAATCGATCCTCCGGATCGCCTCCTCCTGGCTGAGAATGCCGGCCGCGACCATGACCGCCGCGGCCGTCATGGATACGATGGCGCCGGGGATCCTGTCCCACATGATGGCGATATAGGCCAGGACGAAGATGATGAGGGCTAAGATCATGTCAATCCTTCAGGATGACCGTCAGCAGTTCCAGCTGCGTCAGGATGCCGAGAAAGGTGTCTTGCTGCACCACGGGCAGGGTCCTGCGTTTTGTTTTGTTGAAAATGGCCTCCGCATAGTTCAGGGAGTCGTCCGGGGAGACGAAAGGATAATTTTTGTCAACGAACTCGGATATCTTTCTGTCCTGAATGGCCCTCAGGTTGTCATAAAACTTGGTCGGCAGAAAAACCGAGGTCGTAAGCCCCTTCATATAATCCGGCAGGCAGGCATCGATCACATCGTAAACATCGATACAGCCGTAATAACGGTTGTCCTTGCTGACGATGGGAACGGCATGGTTGCGGGTCAGTGCCATCGTCCTGATGAGCATGCGGACCGTCATGTTTTCCGACAGGGAGGTGATGTCGCGGCAAAAGACGTCTTGAACCTTCACAGGTTTCGTTCCTCGCAGCATCGGATTTTGGGGAGATACTTTTCGACAACATCCAGTTTCGGACAGGATTTCTCTCTTTCCTGAGTAACGGCATACCCTAAAGCGCATCCGTAATACATGGCGTCCTGAAAACTTTTCTGGCGGCTCATCCCGTAAACAATGCCCGCAACAATGGCGTTGCTGAAACCGAACAGATTGACATAGGAGGGATCATCGGGTTTGAAAACCATGGCCCGGTTCCGCGTAACAGCCACAACCATGCCGTCTTGCCTCACCAGGTGCGAAAAAACGACCAGTTCGATGGCAGGATCTTTTCGGATGATTTCCGTTCCGGCCAGAATGCAGATATCCGGAGATTTGAGTTTGTGCCCGAGCAACAGACCGCCCATGCGCATGTCGGGCAAAATGCACGTTGGTCCGCAGGGCAGGGATGCCTCCAGGATATCGGGAGATGCATGGAGAAAGGTTCTGCACCCAGCCTTGGACGCAACAAGGACAAGCTCACGGTAGAAACCGCGATCCATGCGGGGGCAAAGGGCTCCAGCCAGAACCATGATATTGACCTGGTTAACGGCTCTCTCGTATTGGTCCATGAAAAGATGGATATCATCTTCTTCCACACAACTGCCGCTTTCGTTGATCTGGGTCAGGGTATGGTTTTTATTGTCGAGGATGTATATATTCGTTCTGGTTTCGTTTTCTGTGGGGGTGAACGCGGTCGTGACCCCGGCCTTCCGGAGTTCGACCAGAAGAACACGGCCGTTGTTTCCTCCGGCCAGCCCCAGGGCAATACTATCCACACCCACATTTTTAAGAAGACGCGATATATCGACACCCTTTCCACCGGGGAGAACCTGGACCTCCTGTAACTCGGACAGACGGTGCAGTCTGTTCACCGTGAAATCTTCGATGAAATAGAGTTTTTCCAGCGCGGGATTGATGGTGACGGTGCCGATCATGTCGTCCCTCCAATGGGAGAATTGATCTAATCATGCTATCCAAATGAAGATTTGTCAATTTGAACATGCCGTATTTTCCGGTTCCACAACAAAATGAGTGTTTGTACGGCGAAAGGATGCGTTTGAGATAGATTTTCCTTCTTGACAGGTGGTGCCATATGTGGCACGGATGGAAAAATCGTGCTATCGACGTGCCCATACGTGTATCTCCATTTTGGGTATTTTCTGCGAAAGACCAGCTTCAGCGCATGAACCGACTGATCCGAGGGGCGAATTGAACGAACCGTTACGAGGCCCTGCGGGACCTCCGGCGAAAGAACAGGTTGCTTGTGCTGTTGCTGTGTTTTCTGCTATGGCGTGTTTACAAACATCAAAATCATGATTCATACGGAGCGGGTCGTTGCTCCGGAAAGGAGTCGCCGGGATGAACCGGATTATCGGGATCATGTTTATGGCGGCGGTTCTGTCCCCTCTCTGGGGGACGGTGTCTTTGGCTGCAGACGGGGATGGGAAAACGCCCATCAGGATGGAAGAGGTGGTCGTGACGGCTTCGCCCATCATCGAAGGCAACCGGGTGAACGATTACGGCGGCCAGGTGAGCATTGTGACCAAGGAGCAGGTTTCGGATCTCAATGCCCAGGATCTCCCTTCGGCCCTGCGCCGTGTCCCCGGAGTCGGCATCGCGCGCCACAACGCGATCGGCAGTTTCGGAGGCGCCGAAGGCGGATCCATAACCATCCGGGGTATGGGGAGTACGCGGCCCGGTGCGGAGATTCAGACGCTCGTCGATGGGATTCCCAAATTTGTGAGCGTCTGGAGCCACCCCCTGATGGACACCCTGAGCATCGACCCCGTGGAAAGCATCGAAGTCTACAAGGGGGCTCAACCGCTCCTGTTCGGAAATGCATCCTTCGGTGCCGTGAACATGGTGACCAAGAGGCAGGTGGAAGAGGGATTCGTGACCCGCCTCCACGGCGTCTGTGGGTCCCATGGCACGCTGATCGAGGTATTCGAACACGGGGGCAAGGTAAGGGAGACGGATTACTACGTGGTCCAGAGCTTTCGCAGCTCCGACGGTCACCGGGACAATTCCGGAGGACAGATCCAGGATGTTTTCGCGCGTGTGGGCCACCAACTCACGGCCAACTGGTACGTTTCGCTGACGGCAAACCGGACGGACAATTACGCCGACGATCCCGGTCCCCAGGGGAAACCGCAGGCTGCCCAGGGGACCTATAAAACGGAAGACCACATGGCGGTCGCGACCCTGTCTCATGACTTCGCCGGAGCAAAGGGCGATGTCAAGGCGTACTGGAACGGCGGCAGGGCAAGCTGGATCGACCAGTACGACCAGGCAAAATTTTTCTACTATGACACGATTACCGACTACGATAATTACGGTGTCCGTGCCCGGGAGAATATCGTGCCGTGGGAGAGCGGGTCCCTTACGGCCGGGATCGATCTCGATTTCTTCGGCGGCAAGGTCGAGATCGACAGAGCCGCCCCCCGTCCCGACGCATCGTTTCCCCGTGAGACCTTCCGGATCATCTCCCCCTACACCGGGCTCTCTCAGGAGATCCCGGTGGGTGAAAGCTGGCGTTTCATCCCTTCGGCAGGGCTCCGTTATTACCGCCACAGCGATTTCGATTCGCAGTGGGCGCCCCAGGCGGGTTTCGTCCTGAGAAATCCTGACACGGACATCCATGCCTCCTACGGCAGGGGCATCAGCTATCCGGGCATCTTTGCGGCGGCCCAGTCAAGCCTGTTCTGGAGCGGCAATACCCGCTGGAAGGACCTGGATGCGGAAAAGGTGGACCACTTCGAGGCAGGTCTTGCTTATTCCTTTTCCCCGCAGATCCGGGCCGATGTGACTTTTTTCCGCGACAAGGGGCGGAACCGGTTCATCCTCGTCACGGTCCCCGCGCCGCCGCACTACGAGAACATCTCCGAGTTCCGGATCCAGGGCGTGGAAGCTACCGTGACCTGCACCCCGACGCCGGATCTGACGGCTTTTGCCGGCGCCACCTGGATGGCGGACCGTTCACCCGACAACATCCCCTATGCCCCCGAGTGGTCTGCCTCGGCCGGTATGAACTGGCGCTTTCTCGGGCAATTCCGCTTGAGTCTCGATGCCCTCTGGCAGGCCGGCCAGTATGTCGCCAATACGCGGGTCGCCGAATATGGGGGCAGCAGTATCGCCAGGGTAGGGGAGGTGTTCCTCCTGAATGGAAAGATTGCCTGGGATTTCCCATTCCGGTTACCCAAACTTGATGGTGAACTCTTCCTGGCGGGGGAGAACCTGACGGATGAGGATTACGCTTACAAGAAGGACTATCCTATGCCGGGAATCACGGGGATGGTGGGGGTGAACCTGAAATTCTGACGGAACCTCAGCATTGAAATGTAGATTGAAAATGTCCTCAAAACAATGAAGGGCTAACCAATGAATCAGCTACTCATTTATCCCTCTCAGCCTGTTCCATTTTCTTCCCCAAGACTTTCAATCCTTTGTCAACCAGACTCTTTTTTCTGCGTTGAAATCGTGCCTTGACCTGGCTCATTTCCCTGCCCAGATCGACTTCGACCGATGATGATTTTTTCATGGCAATAATTTGCGTAGGGAAGATACTTCGATGCCCTGTTATGAGAAAACTGATCACGCAGGCGATGGCGGCATAAGCGCCAATCTCCTTTCCGAAAAGCTCAATGGCCAGAATACTCATGGCAATAGGCGTGTTGGCCGCACCTGCCAAAACACTGACAAAACCGATCGAAGCGAAAGTGGCCCGATCTAAGTTCATGAAATCCCCAAGGAAGCTTCCTGAGGTTGCACCGACAAAAAGGATTGGGGCTATGATTCCGCCGCTTCCGCCGGAGGCAAAGGTAACAGCGGTAAAAAGGGTTTTCATGATGAAGGCATAGGAAACAATCTGAACTCCCTGGAGGACTTCATCGATCGTATCAAGCCCAATTCCCAAGTACCTTGTAGAGAAAAGAAAGGTTAGGATTATCATGATAGTTCCGCCGATGATACCTTTCAAAGGTGGCCAGATCCGGAATTTTGCAAACAAACCTTCAATTGCATGCACCGTTACTATTAAAAGGATTGCGCATAAACCAAAGAAAATGCCGGCAATCACTATTTTTAAGAAAAAGGCCTCTGAGAATGTTGGAATGAAGTGTATCGTATTATAATGAAAGTGAGTTGTGCCCAAAAATGCAGCTGTGTGATAACCAATGATTCCGGAAATGAACGAAGGTAAAAGCACTTCGTAGAGGATTGCGCCCACAAAGAGAACTTCCACTCCAAAAATAGCGCCGGCAATGGGAGCTCCCAGAACAGAGGAAAATCCTGCACTGATGCCGCAAATGACTAATTTTTTCCGGTCATTGTCATCAAATTTGAAAAATCCTGCCAAAAGGGATGCCAAGCCGCCCCCAATCTGTGCACAGGGGCCAATCTGCCCCACGGAACCGCCAACCACCGCGGTCATGACAGTCGCAACCAGTTTGACGGGTATCACTGCTACCTGAATTTTCCCGGATTCTTTATGAATCGACTCGATCACCTTTTCAGTCCCATAACCACCGGCATCTCTGGCAAGGCATTTCACCATCAGAGAACTCAGGAATAGGCCAATTGGTAACAGGATAAAATAATGAGGATACTGAGTACTTAATGTAATGCCGGCCTTGAGAATTTTCAGAAAGACCGCGGTTGCGCCTCCCACGATGAAACCAATACCGGAAGACAGAGTAATCCATTTGAGAACACTGACAAAGAGAACGGATTCTTCGATAATTTTATTTCTCATGAATGCGGTCTGGCAGGTAATTGATTGAGAAGAAAAGTGCAGGGTTTTTGAATAAGTCGGAGGTGCAACTCACATTTGAAACTTATGACAAAAACCCTGCCCATAGAAACTTATCAATATCGTCATATCTTGTCGTTAAGATATGTGTTATTTTGATCAATAAATTTGTTTTCTGCATTGGATTTGTAACGGTTTTTGAAAATTTGTCAATTGATTATTGCAGAAATGATTTGTATACTAAAAAAAATTTATTACTCAAATGCAGTTTTCGAAAGAAGGCAAGTGAATGGCAAAGAAATCTTCTGTGGTTTCCGAAATTATCGATGACGTAAGACGGGTTTTCCAGGTCGTGAACGAGCAATCGAAAAAGGCAAAACGGAAAACAGGACTGACGGGGCCGCAACTATGGACCATTAAAACGATTGCCGAACTATCTCCGGTCAGGGTGTCTGATCTCGCACGACGCATGCACCTTCATCCCGCTACCGTTGTCGGCATACTTAACCGGCTTGAATTGCAGGGGCTCATTAAAAGAATACGGACCACTAAAGACAGAAGGGTTGTTCACGTTGAACTGACGGATGCGGGCAATGCATTGGTGATTAAAGCGCCGCAAGTTGCCCAAGGCTTGTTGGTTGCCGGCCTTGAAGAATTACCTCTTGAGAAACTGCAGGGAATCGCGTCGGGTTTACAGGAACTGGTCAATATTCTGGGGGCGCAGGAACTTCCCCCGCAGTTGAT
>CAZIPU010000085.1:0-4263 GCA_964541005.1 uncultured Syntrophales bacterium
CCAGGGCGTCGATCTGCTCGGAAATGCGCTGAATGCCGATTTCGGCGGTGATCGCCGAACCGGCACGGGCCGTGATCATGATGGCCGTCAGAACGGGGCCGAGTTCCCGGACGAGAGAAAGGGCGACCAGTGTCCCCAGGGCACCTTCGGCGCCGAATTTGACAAGAGCGTAGTAGGATTGAAGGCCCAGGACCATCCCGGTGAACAGGCCGACCAGCATGATAATCAACGTGGATCTCGCACCGATGTAGAAAAGCTGTTGAACGATCTTGCGATACTGTTTGGGCTGGAAAATTTTGAAGACGGCCAGGGAAAGAAAAATCGCCGAAGCCCCCATGCTTTTGATCCAGTTGATGGTCGCACGGCCCGTAACGGCAAACGGTTTCAGCAGAAGCCGGATGATATCCCCATTATCCCTGTCTATGGGACTTTTCTGAAGATTTGGAAAAAGGGCCATTGGAAGAACACCCCAGGTTAAGTCATGTCATCGATATCACTTTATCGTAATGCATGAGTACATCCTTCCCCATGACGACCGTACCCATATATAAACGCAGCACCATTATCAGGAATTATCGGCAGAAGTCAATTGGGGATTAAGCTCCTGCTGTGAAAAAGACGATTTCCGGGGGCTTAAAAAAATAGCATGGCTAAAATGAACTTTTTTTTGTACACAGAACAAGGCGGATCTGTGTATTCTGCCCATTTTTCAGAAAGGGAAAAGGTGTCCGAAAAGATTATGAACGCTCCGCTTCTCATTGTTGCCGGCGCCAAGGGGGCGGTTGGTACGACAGTCGCCGCCGCTTTAGCCGGGATGAAGAAAGACCCGCAAAATACCGTTGCCTGGCTGACAACGGCCCACTGGATTCCCCCGGAAATTTTCCCCGAGATGGCCTTTGCCGGTTGGGATCCGTCCGTGAAATCCCTGATGCAATCCCTTGATGAGCAGGGAATTCTTCCGGCGGAAAAGTATCAGGACCATTCGGATGCTTTGAACGGATTTGACATCCGCCGTCCCCCTGCCGTCGCGTTGCCCCTTCTGGAGCAGGTACGCCTGCTGTCCAAGGATATCCGGGATTTCAGGGCCGCCCGGCCGGATTGTGCCCCTGTATTGATCAATCTCCTTCCGGCCTGCGAAGCCCATGACCTGGAAAAGTCCGATAATCTGGCAGAAATTTATGACATGGCAAACCCGGCCCGGTTTCCCGATCTGGCCTATGTCCTGGCGGCCATGCAAAGCGGCATTCCGATTGTCAATTTCACCTCCAACAACATCGAATTCCCCCTTTTGGCCGATGAAGCGGCCAGGGCAGGGATTCCTCTATGCGGAAGGGACGGCAAAACGGGGCAGACCTACCTGAAGGTCGTCATTGCATCGGCGCTGAAGGCCAGAAAGCTTTTCGTCGACGGTTGGTACAGCATGAATATCCTGGGCAACGACGACGGACGTAATCTGGCCGATCCCGGTAAGGCATCGGGCAAGTTGGCCAATAAGACGGCTTTTCTGGATGCCATTCTGGGTTATCAGGTGGGAGAACGGTATGGTCATTCGACCCATCAGGTGCGGATCGATTACTACGCACCCCGGGGCGACAGCAAGGAGGCTTGGGATGTCATCGATTTCACGGGCCTTTTCGGAATGCCCATGAGTATGAGGCTGAACATGCAACTTCGGGATTCAATCCTGGCCGCCCCCATGGTCATTGATCTGGCGCTCTGGATGGCGGCCCTGCAGGCAGCCGGTCGCGCCGGGCTTGTCCCGGAATTGGGGTTCTATTTCAAGAGAGCCGTCGGTGACAATCCCCCGATCACCTTTCAGGATCAGCTTGATGCCCTGGGTCGGATGGAAACGTTCTGCCGGTCAGAAGGCGTCGATCGAAAAGGCCTTGAGGGAGGGAACGGATGAAACTGGGGTACAGCACCAACGCATTTGTCAACGGATCCCTGTTCGAGGCGGTGGATCAAATCGCCGGGCTGGGATTCGGCGGGATCGAAATCATGGGCGACCGTCCCCACCTCTATCCGCCGGACTGGGATGAAAACAGGCGTTGCATCCTGAAGGAAAAAATTGCCGAGGCGAGTCTGCGGATTACGAATATCAACAGTTTCACCCTTTTTGCCGTGGGGGATACGTATCTGCCGTCGTGGATCGAACGGGAGAAGGAGAAACGTGAAGTCCGGATCCGGCATACCCTCCAGAGCCTCCGTCTGGCGGCTGATCTCGGATGCGGCAATATTTCCGTACCTCCCGGGGGGCCTTTGGATGGCATGTCCGCTTCAGAAGCGGTCAGGCTGTTTCATGAAGGTCTGGAGAGGGTCATCCCCCTGGCGGAGGAGCTCCGGGTTAAAATTCTCATCGAACCGGAACCGGATCTTCTCCTGGAAAACACGCGTCAGTTCAAGGAATTCATCATGGATGTCCGTTCTCCCATGGTGGGAATCAATTTCGATATCGGCCATTTCTTCTGCGCCGGCGAAGATCCGGGTGAAAGCTTCCGGGCGCTTCTGCCCTGGGTCGGTCATGTTCATATCGAGGACATCGCGGACAATCGGCGCCATCATCACCTCATTCCGGGGCTCGGGGCCATCGATTTTGAGAATGTTTTGAAAACGATCCGGGAGACCCGTTACGACGGCGATATCAGTCTGGAGCTTTACACCTATGCAGACAGGCCCGTGGAGGCGGGCCGGGAAAGCCTTTCGCATCTGGTGCCGATCTTCGAAAAGGCAGGTTTTGATCCCGCCGACCTGCTTCTGGCGAAGCGGTGAAGAGTGAGAAAATCATTTATGATTTCCCGGGAGAGCGAAAAGCAACAGCCGCAAGAAAACGGCAGAACGACGAATTTCGGTTACCGCAAAATAGCCGTCGAAGAGAAGGCGGGCTATGTCCTGAGACATTTCAACTCGATTGCGGGCCGGTACGATCTCATGAATACCCTGCTCAGCCTGGGCATTCATTATCTGTGGAAACGCAAAGCGGTTAAAATGACCGGTTTGAAATATGGCGGCCTGGCCATTGATGTTTGCGGAGGGACGGGAGATCTGTCTGTCCGGGCGGCAAAAGTCATGGGCCGGCGAGGGCGGGTTATTCTCTACGACATCAACTTGTCGATGCTGGAAAATGGTCTTCCCAAAATCAAAAAGGCCTCCATGGAGCAGCAAATTCAATGCGTCCAGGGTGATGCAGAATACCTTTCCTTTCCGGACGATCTTTTTGATGCGGCCATGATCGGCTTTGGAATTCGAAATGTAACCGATATGGAGCAATGTCTCCGGGAAATACATCGGGTGCTGAAACCGGGGGGAAGGTTTATGTGCCTGGAATTTTCTATTCCTGCCCCGTCCTGGTTTCGCCTCCTTTACGATTTCTATTCCTTCCGCATCATGCCGGTCCTGGGAAAAATGATCGCCGGGACGCGTGAAGCCTACCTTCACCTGCCCGAATCGATCCGCATGTTTCCATCGCCGGACGTTTTCCGGCGGATGGTTCAAGAAGCCGGATTCGACGACGTCTCATACAGGAGGCTGACAAACGGAATCGCCGTGGTTTATACGGGGGTGAAAAAATGAAGCTGAACTGGGCGGAACGCCTGGCCGTGAACAATCCTCTGCGCCCCCTGCAACAGCGGTTGGAGATAAACTGGTATCGCCGGAACGTCAAATTGGCCCCCGGGGCCCGGATTCTCGAAATCGGCTGCGGCCGGGGTGCCGGTTCGTTCCTCATAAAAAGAGCCTTCAAACCCGACCACATCCATGCCATGGATCTCGATATCGACATGATCCGGAAGGCGGAAAAGTATCTCTCTCCGGAGGAAAGAACAGGTATGTCCTTTTTCGTCGGCGACGTCTGCCGGCTTCCGTATCGGGACCGGACGATGGATGCCGTTTTCGGATTCGGAGTACTCCACCACATTCCGGACTGGCAGGGCGCCTTGAAAGAGATTGTCCGGGTCCTGAAGGACGGCGGTGTATACTGCTTCGAGGAACTGTATCCGACTCTGTACCAGAATTTCATCACGCGCCACATCCTTCTCCATCCGGGAGAGAATCGCTTTAAAAGCGATGAGTTGAAACAGGCCATCAGCGAATCGGGCCTTGTCCTGGGACTGTATCTGGAAAATAAATACCTGGAAATTCTCGGTTATGCGGAGAAGAGGTGATGCGACCTCAGCGGATCAGGAAGCTGATTGCCAGGATGAGCAGAAGGGCCAGGGGGTAATAACTGGCCCGGTTGAAAAGGGAAAAGGCCTCTCCCGTGGATTG
>CAZIPU010000085.1:4363-9035 GCA_964541005.1 uncultured Syntrophales bacterium
CCAGGGGGTAATAACTGGCCCGGTTGAAAAGGGAAAAGGCCTCTCCCGTGGATTGTGATGCCAAAAGATTCCCGGCCGGAAGAAGGAGGCAATAAATTCCGGACAGGACGAGGCCTGCCGGGTAGATCCAGCCGGGATTTTCCGGTAAGAGGAAACACAGGGCGATACTGAATGTGCAGGCCAGGACCAGGGAAAGGACGATTATCCGAATCGAAGCGGGAACACCGAACCGGACCGGTACTGTTTTGGCCTGAATTTCCCGGTCGGATTCGACGTCGGTCAGATCGTTCGGGATATTCTGTCCCCCGATTTCCCAGAAAAAGAACCAGAGAAACAGGCATGCCAGAAAGAGGGCCGGGGGATGGGGGGTGACCGCGAAGACGGCCGCCATCGGACCGGACGTTTTGACAAAACCGCTGACGATGCTCCTTAGCCAGGTGATTTTGAGCAGGGCACAGTAGACGATTTCCAGCGTGGCACCCAGAAGAAAGATGACCAGGCAAAACGGGTTCAGCCAATAGGCCCCCGTCATGGCCAGGACTGACCAGAAAAGCGCCCAGATGAGGGCTTCCCGGTAGCTGATCAAACCCTTGACCAGGGGATGGCGCACAAAGATGCTGTCCAGGTCCCGGTTTGATTCGCCGACAGCGGGTCCCTGCATGCTGTTCCGGTCAACCCGGAAATCGACCAGGTCATTCAACGCGTAGACGGCGGTATAACCTGCAAACGCAGTGACAAAACCAACCATAAAAACCGGCAGAGAGGGGAACATGCCGAGGCTGAGCAGGGCCGCCAGGCCCGGGGCGGCCAGGTCAAGCAGGGCATGGGGCGTCCGGGAAAGGGCGAAGAAGTAATTCAAGCGAAATAGACGGAAAGGGAATATGGACACTTGCGTGGTCACAATGGAATTGACTCCAGAGTAAAATGGGTTTTGCGATTCGCATGTTTTCGTATTAGATAAATGATTTTGGGCCTGATCACAAGTATAAAAACGCTGCCTTGACATCGGAGCTGACGGGATGGGAAACGCAATCCTTCCCAGACCTGGTTGTCGGGAAGGATCAAACATCGATAACGGGTTGCGCGGTACACGACATCCATGTATAGTGCAACCCTGACGGAAATGAGGACATGTAACGGAATGGTCCGGAAATACGTGGTCAGACCGAAAAACCTAGAATCATGACGATCAGTCGCAGAAAAATTTGGATTATCCTCTCTCTTTCTCTGGTTATCGCCCTCCTCGGCGGTGTGCTCACGATTTTTATACAAAAACGCCATCACCTGGACAATTACAAGGCGACTATCCTGACGGAATTGCGTAAATCCCTGAATCGTGATGTTCAGTATGAGAAAGGCGGTTATTCCCTTACCCCCGGATTATCCTTCACGTTTTCCCACGTGTCGATCAAGGAAAAGGATCGCTCACGGACAGACCCCTTTATGAACGCCGAAAGAATCACCTTCAGGATTGCCGTTCTGCCGTTTTTGATGAAGAAAGTCGTCATCAATGAAATTATTCTGGAAAAACCTTTCGTCAGAATCGATCGCCGTCCTGACGGGACCTTCAATATCAGCGATCTGCTGGAGAAAAAAAAGGAACAACGACTTCAGGTAAAGGCGTTACGGATTCGTGAAGGGGGTGTCCTCTTCAAAGATCTCCATGCGTCTTCCCCGGCTGTTATGCACCGGCTTGAAGACGTGAATTTGTTCATCAGCAATCTGAGACGGGGGAGAAAAACGAAATATGAGATCAGTGCGGTGATTGCCGGTCCGGAAGGGAAAAGCCTTCTGGACATCAGAGGAAAAGGGAATATTACCCCGGAGGGGAAACCCTTTTTCGACACCGTCTTTGATGCCCGCATCCGGGGAGAAAATATTCATGCCGGGCAATACTGGGACTATTACCGGCGCTACGTTCCCTTTGAAAAGATTCTCGGGTCTCTGGATGTGGACGCGACATTCAAGGGCCGTCTCAAAGAATTCGAATCCGACGGAAAGGTAAAGATCCGGGGGCTTTTCTTTCATTATCCCCGGGTGTTCCATGCGGTCCTCGCCCCGAAGGATCTTCATTTTAAATATGGCATGACTCTCAGTCCGCGGGATATAGACGTCAAATCAATCGACTTCTTCGCGGACGGGTTTCACGCAAAGGGGCGGTGTGCCATTCTCGATATCCCGAGCCGCAACCCGCGGATCGTCGCCCAGGCCGGGACGGAACCGTTCAAACTGAAAACCCATTCCCACTACATTCCTTATGGCATCATTCCCAAAGAGACATCGGAATTTATCGAAGAGAAAATAAAAGCGGCCACGTGCAGGCTGGATGAGGGAAGACTGGACGGAAGGGTCAGTCAGATTGCCCACATGTGGGAAGGGGATAACAACCGCGTCCTTTCCATCCGGGGGAGGATTCTGGAAGGGGGCTTGTTACAATGGAATGGGAAAACGCCTTCCTTTAACGACATTAAAGGGGAACTTCTTCTCGAAGGAAAAGACTTTACCCTCCGCAACGTGTCCGGGAAATTCGGCGCATCACCGTTTAAACTCAACGGAAAAATTACCGATTACTGCCTCAAGACACCCAAAGCCTATCCTTTTGCCATGGTCATGACACCCCGTAAGTCTGAGGTTGCCTGGCTGATGGGAAAAACAGGGGATAACAAACTGAACTATTCCGGTCTGTCTACCCTGCGTCTAAACGGCGCAGGTACAACAAGCGACTACCGGTTGACCGGCGACTGGCTTCTGGACGGGGCTGCTTATGGCTATGGCCGGGCATTTCAGAAATCTGCCGGAAAGACCAACCGGATTACATTTTCCGGCCGGGTCAATCACGAGGGTCTTTCCGTATTGTCCCTGCATTATGAGCTTCCATCGTCAGCCGTCGATCTTTCCGGAAGTTATGCGTGGGGTCAAAAGAGAAACTTGCAAATTGAAGGCAGGTCCAATCAGATCCGTCTGGATGATCTTGCTGAATGCTTTCCCGTCATGGGGAAAATGCGTCCAACGGGGCTGATACGGCTGAACATTCGCGGGAACGGGAACACGGATGACCCCCTTGCGTTGAACTGGCGGGGAGACATATCCTTAAACGACACATCCTTTGTTGCCGCTGAACATATAAAGCCGGTCCGCAACCTTTCGGGGATGATTCGTCTGAACGGAAATTCCCTTGAAATGCCGCATCTATCCGCCATGATCGGATCAAATGTCATAACCGGCAAGGCGGATCTGGTTAATTTCCGGAACCCTTCCATAAACGTCGATTTCACCTGCCCTGAGTTGGATGTAGACGATATCGGCCTGATCAAGCCCGTCCCGGAGAAAAAACTGACAAAAATCAAAGGAAGCCTGTCATGGCACAGCAATACCCTTCATATCAAAACGCTTTCCGGTCAGGTCGACAATTCGACTGTTCATTTGAAGGGAACGGTATCGGATCTGACAAAACCCGTTATGGTCCTCCGCGCGACATCCCCTTATCTGGAGATCGAGGACATGGTGGCCCTGGCCCGTATTCGCACCGTGAAAAAAGAAAACGAATCCCCGGATTCGCCTGAAATGAAGATAAACATTTCGGCTGAAACGGGAACGTTTTACAATATTCCTTTTAAAAGATTGCACACCGAGTTGGCCTACGAAAAACGAGTTCTGAACGTGCAGGCCCTGGAAGCGGCGTCCATGGGCGGAAAGGTATCGACGAAGGGAAAAATCGACATGAATGGGCCGATGCCCCGCTATCAAACGAAATTTTCCGTTGACAAAATTTCAGCGGAAGAACTGATAAAAAGATCGGGTTGGAAGAACGCCACGATTATCGGGCCGTTTTCAGCTCAAGGTGAACTGGCCGTCATGGGAGGAACCCTTTCGGATATGAAGAAAACGGTACAGGGCCGCGTCACGGTCAATATGGGTAAAGGCGTCATCCGCGATTATCCCATTCTTTCGAAGATATTCTCCATTTTGAATGTGTCGCAGCTGTTCAAATTTCAATTGCCGGACATGGTGTCGGATGGGATGCCGTACAATGAAATCAACGCCAACTTTCTGTTTGGTGACGGATTCGTTTCAACGAACGATCTGTTCGTGAAAAGCGATGCCATGAATATCGCCGCTATCGGAAAAACGGACATGATCCGGGAAGAAATCGATGCCACATTCGGCGTACAGCCCCTGCAGACTGTCGACAAAATCGTCAGCCGCATCCCCGTTGTGGGTTGGATTATTACGGGAAAAGAAGGGACCTTTGTCACGACCTATTTCCAGGTTAAGGGGAAAGTCAGGAACCCGACCGTTACGGCCATTCCCTTTCAGTCCATGGCGACGGGAGTCGTCGACATCTTTAAGCGGGTTTTCCAGCTTCCGGTAAAGATCTTCACGAATACGGGAGAGGTCTTGATCGGAAATTAGGCGGCGGCACCGGGGTTCTTACATCGATGACGAAGCGGCACGATCAGGGATGATCGGTGTCAACGCTTGGGCCTAAGAATGTTCAGGCTTTTTGTTCGGTGCTATCGGAAAAAATTAAGGACAAGGAATCAAACTTCGCCAAGGAATATATCAAACTGCTGGTGGATGAGATCCGAGTTGACGGTGAAAACGTCCGTCTGAAGGGCAGTTATGATGGGGCACTTGCCGGAGCCCTGAAAACAACAAAACCGGGTCACCC
>CAZIPU010000086.1:0-4729 GCA_964541005.1 uncultured Syntrophales bacterium
CCTTCATGTTGACCAGGTAGACTTCCGCCCGCAGGGGACTCGTCATTCCCCAGGGTGTGCTGAGGAGCTTGGTCAGGATGGGGACATTTCCTGTTTTCAGGGTATGCCGGCCGGGACCGAGGGCATCGCAGGCCTTGCCGTTGTAAAAGAATACCGCCGCCTGGCTCTCCCGGACAACGAGTTGAGCCCCCCATTTGATTTCGCCCGACCCCGTCTCGGGAATGCGATGGACCAGTTCCTTTCCCGAGTCGTCAAACCATTCGATCACTTCCAGAAAAACGACGTTGTCTGTGCCCATGCTCTTCTCCTGACAGGTGTACAGTATAAAAATACGGTCTCTTATACATCAGGGCGGGTAATAAATCCACATCTGGAAGTCCTTTTTTCATTAAGGGAAAATTCTTGACCCATGGGCAGAAGTCAAATAGATATAAAAATCTTTATTGATAATGGGAGAGCTTTTCAAGCTTGATGTCCCATGTCTTTTGAACCGGGGAACGCCATGAAGAACAGACAGAACGAATATCCGAGTATTTACAGAGGAATAGCCCTCATCGCCGATCCGATATATGACTACGCCTTCTTTACGGTCCCGGTTTCGGACGATTCTTCGGAAAAAACGGAGAAGAATCTGATCGATTCCCCCTGGGTGCAGCGCCTGAGGCGAATATACCAGCTCCAGAGCGCCCGGTGGGTCTATCCGTCGGCGGAGCATACCCGGTTTCAGCACTCCCTGGGAACGATGCACAATGCCGGTGAATTCGGAAAGAGTCTCTATCCGAGCCTCCGGGAGGTGTGCAAGGATGTACCGTCGCTGCCCTACGTGGAAGAGCTTCTGCGTATCGCGGGGTTGCTTCACGATGTTGGGCACGGACCCTACGGCCACTTCTTCGACGATCATTTCCTCAGCCAGTACGATCTGACCCACGAAGACATCGGCCAGCACATCATCGTCAAAAAACTCGGGACCCTGATTCGCGGCGTAACACGGAGTCCATCGGGGCGTTTTGCCCCGGGTGAGCGTCTCGATCCCCGCCAGGTAGCGTTTCTTATCCATGTTCCGACCCATGGACGCGGCACGTGGCCGAAATGGCTCGTCCTGCTGCGGCAGTTGTTCACGGGGATCTACACGGTGGATAATCTCGACTATGTGCAACGGGATGCCTATATGACGGGTTTTTCTCTCGATCTGGTCGATACGAAGCGTCTTTTGCACTATACTTTTTATTCATCCGAGGGATTGACCCTTCACCAGGCCGGCATATCGGCATTGAACCGGTTTCTCAACGCCCGTTTGAACCTTTACACCAACGTCTATTTCCACCGGACGACCCGGGCCCTCGATCTGCACCTGCAGGAGATATTCCGGGAGACGATGGGTTTGATTCTGCCCTTCAATCCTATTCTGGACATCGATTGCTATCTCGGCTGCGACGAGTGGTTCCTGTTTCATGAAACTCAGAACTGGCTGAAATCGGCAGACGGAAAGAAGCGAAAACTGGGGCGTGAGTGGAAGAAGCTCTACCAGAGGGAGGTCAAATGGAAGATGTCCTTTTCAACGGAAATTCCCGTGGACCAGATTCAGCGAGGAACCCGGTTCTCCCGGTCCGAAGACTATGAGAATCATATCCGCAGCTTTCTGCCCCCCGGTCTGAAGACCATTCCCCTCCGGGTGGACCTGGCCACGCAGGATCCCCGTCCCCTCAATCCCATTGCGGAATCGGAGAAACGGATCCACATCTTCAATCCCTCGACGGGGAAAACATCCCCCGAGCCGCTGAAGGAAATTTACCGGTTTATCCCCGCCCGGGTCGTCCATTTCCGGGTCTTTTCCATCACCCACCATGACGACGAGGCCCTGTCGAAAGCGGCGGAGAAATCCCTGACCGACCTGGAGGATGTTTCCAGGACCAACATATAGATGACATAACGAGGTTTGAGCAGATTCACATGGAACCACAGGAAACAACGGATATAACCCTGTTCGTCAGGACATCCGGGGAAGACATAACACGCTGGGACAGACGGAAAATCGTCGATGCCCTCATCCGTGAGACAAGCATCGATGTGGAAACCGCTGAAGGTATCAGCCGGGAAGTGGAACGCCAGATTGTGGCGTCCGGGATCGCCCTGCTGACCACCAACCTGATCCGGGAGATGGTGGACGCGAAACTGATCGAACGTGGCCTGGAAGGCCAGCGGCGGATGCATGCCCGGATCGGCTTTCCCCTGTACGATGTGCGGCAACTGATTCTTCACCAGAACAAGGAAAACGCGAATGTGCCCCACAGTCCGGAGGGAACGAACCTGGTTCTCGCCGAAGGAATCAAGCGGGAATATGCCCTTTACGATGTTTTTTCTCCGGATATCGGCGATGCGCATATCCTGGGGGACATTCATATCCACAGCCTGGGGTATATCGACCGGCCTTACAGTTGCTGCCAGTCCCTGGAGTACATCAAGAAGTTCGGTCTCGACCTGCCCCACTCCATGACGATCGCCAAACCCGCCAAGCACGCCGAGGTTCTCCTGGCCCACATGGTCCGCTTCAGTGCCATTCTTCAGGGGCAGTTCGCCGGCAACATCGGATGGGATGCGGTCAACCTGTTCCTGGCACCGTACCTGACCGGCAAGACCGACAAGGAGGTTCGCCAGTTCGCCCAGATGCTCATCTATGAATTCTCACAGATGACCGCCGCCCGGGGCGGCCAGGCGATATTTACGGATATTCACCTGTATTGGGAGGTGCCGCGCCATTTCCGGGACGTTCCCGCCGTCGGTCCCGGCGGGACCTTGACGGGAAAGACCTACAGCGACTACGGTGATGAGGCCCGCCGGTTCGCCAGGGCGATCTTCCAGGTTCTGAAGAAGGGGGATGCCACCGGCAGCCCGTTCATTTTCCCCCGGCCTTTTGTCCATATCACGGAGGATTTTTTCCAGACGCCGGATCACGACGTGTTTCTTCGGGAAGTCTGCGATGCTGCGGCGGAGAAGGGGAATCCCTTCTTCCTCTTCGAACGCAAGGAGGCCCCACAGGTCATGATTTGCGGGACCTGCGACTGTTTTGGACCTGACGATTGCCGGATGCCCTGGAAGATGAGACTGGCGGCCATGCAGAATGTCACCCTCAACCTGCCTCGTGCGGCGTACAAGGCCCAGGGGGAAGATGAAAAACTGTTCCGCCTCCTGGGAGAACTGATGGATCTGGCGGCAAAGGCCCATCTCCAGAAGCGCAATTTTATCAAGAGGCTTCTAGCCTACGGAGAATCGGGTCCGCTGGCGATTCTGGCCATGAACAAGGACGGCGCCCCCTACCTGCGGGTGGAAAAAACGGCGTACTTCATCGGTCTTTTGGGTTTGAATGAACTGGTCCAGATTCACAGGGGGAAGCAGTTGCATGAATCGGATGATGCCATGGTTTTCGGCTTGAAGGTGATCCGCTTCCTCAAGGAGAAGGCCGATGCCCTGTCAAAGGAACACGATTTGAGGATCACCCTGGAACAATCTCCCGCTGAGACCACAGCTTACCGGTTTGCCAAGCTTGATTTGCGATATTTTTCCCCGGAAGCGGGAAGGATCGTCAAGGGGGACCTGTCCAAGGGAGAAATTTTCTACACGAACTCGACCGATTTGAATGTATCGGCTTCTATGAAACCCATTGACCGGCTCAAGACGGAGGGTGCTTTCCATCCCTCCTTCGGCTGCGGTGCCGTGTCTCATATCTGGCTTGGCGATGCGGGACCGACAGGGGAAACGCTGGCGAAATTCATCATCGATGTGTATCGTCATACAACCGGCAAGGTGGTGACCTTCTCTCCGGAATTTACGACATGTCCCGCCTGCAGGAAAACTATCCGGGGCTTGCACGCAAGGTGTGATGACTGCGGCGGGGACAACGTGGACGGCATTTCACGGATCACCCAGTACTTCAGCAGAACGTCGGGCTGGAACCGCGGCAAAATGGGCGAGTTGAAACTTCGTTACCGTTATACATCCTCTTCTTTTGGAGAGGATCCATTATCAACTTAAAAACAGGATACAAGGTAATGAATCGATACGGATGGATGAAGAAAACCCTGCTTCTGCTTGTCCTACAGGGGGTGATCTGCGCCTTTTTTGTTTTTCCCGCTTTTGCCGAGCTCACCATTGAAGATGAGAAGAAACTGGGGCAGGAATTCTATGAGAAGATGGTGAAGAACGATTTCCTGATCCAGGACAGGCGGATGAACGACTACATTACAAAAGTCGGGATGACCGTCTTGGACTCAGTCAAGCTCCCGCTTTTTGATTACCATTTTTCCATCGTCAAGAGTTCGGCCGTCAATGCCTTTGCGACACCGGGAGGATATGTCTACGTGAACCGGGGGTTGATCAGCCTGGTGGAAACGGAAGGAGAACTGGCGGCGGTGCTGGCCCATGAAATCGCCCATGTCAATGCCAGGCATATTGCCGACATGGTGAACAAATCGACCAAAGTCAACATCGCAGCGTTGGCGGCCATGATCGCCGGGGCTTTTCTCGGCGGCGGAGACCTGTCGGCGGCAATCATGGGTTTTTCCATGGCGACGGCCCAGACGATGAGTCTGAAGTACAGCCGGGAAAACGAAGAGGAAGCGGACCGGTACGGCATGCTCTATCTCACCAAGGCGGGTTACAAGGGGGAGGCCACCCTCAATCTCCTGAGATTGATGAGGCGGTACGAGTTTTACTCCAACAGCATTCCGTCCTA
>CAZIPU010000086.1:4829-8979 GCA_964541005.1 uncultured Syntrophales bacterium
ATCTCCTGAGATTGATGAGGCGGTACGAGTTTTACTCCAACAGCATTCCGTCCTACTTTTTGACCCACCCAGGCACGGATGACCGGATTCGCTACATTGACGGTCTTCTGCAGACGACTTATGTCGACGGGGGAGGTAAGGATCAGATTGTCGGGCCCTTCCGGCGGATCAGGACAGTTTTGATGACGGGGGGAGGGGATCTGGAAACGAAGATAAAATATTTCGAAGACGAGGTGAAAAAGAATCCGTCGGATGTGGACGGGTTATACGGTCTGGGCGTGGTGCAGGCACGCAAGGGGCTCTACGGGGACTCTGCCGCTACTTTCCGGAAGGCCCTTCTCCTGGCGCCGGGAGACAGGGAAATTTTGCGCGATATGGGGATTGACTGCTTTAAGCTGGGTCAGTATCCGGAGGCGATCGACTATCTGTCGCGGGCCTATAAAATGGATCGGGAAGATTTAAGGACGCTGGCCTATCTGGGCAACTCCTATGAAGCGATGGGATTTTATGAAAAGGCCCTCTTATATTACCGTGCCCTGGAGAAAACGGAACTGGATGACGAGGAAGTTTATTACAGCATGGGCATGGTTTACGGAAAGCTGAAAGACATGGGCAATTCCCATTATTATTTCGGTATTTACTTCAAGAAGCAGCGGAAAACGGAGACGGCCCTTTTCCATTTCAAGGAGGCTTTGAAATACTACCCGGAAAGCGATTTCCGGTTCCAGGACATTCAGCGAGAAATCCGGATCCTTTCGGACGAGGTGCGACCGCCGAAAAAGAATCAGGTGGGATCAGGGCAACTTCCCTGATTTATCGGATGACCCCGTTGATCGCCTCTTCCGCTTGTTAACAACGCGACATGCCGTCTTTAGCAGGGCTCCTGTCGGGATGACTTGCAGACGCGATACATCAGGCGCGAATCGTTACCTTTTCGACATATCGCTCCATCTCGGTCTTGATCCGGTCGAGGTCTGCCGGTGAAAGGGATTTTCTCGAAAGATACCGTTCATCCAGGGTTTTCGACGGGACGAAGTTCTGCAGAACATGGAGGCGGGCGCCCCGTATGAGTTCCCCGATAGCCGGGATGTCTTCTTCGGTGAGGAGGTCCTTCACGAAGGTGGTCCGGAATTCGTAATCGACGGAAGCATCCAGGATGGCGCGAATACTGTTTGTGATCTCGTCTTTATCGACGTTGACGCGGCAGACCCGGTCATATCGGTGCAGGGGCCCCTTGATGTCCATGGCGATATAGTCCACCAGGCTTTCTTCGATCAACGCTTTGATCATCGCGGAATGGGAACCGTTGGTATCGAGCTTGACTTGGAAACCCAGGTTGCGAACCTTGCGGATGAACTCCGGAAGCCCTTCCTGGAGTGTCGGTTCCCCGCCGGTGATACTCACGGCGTCGAGCTTTCCGGCTCTTCTGGCCAGAAAGGAAAGGATCGTCTCCTCATCGATGCAGGGACCGTACAAATTGGGATTGACAAGTTCCGGGTTATGACAGTAAGGGCACCGGAAATTGCACCCCTGCAGGAACACGATTGCGGAGATCTTACCCGGATAGTCGATCAGGGATACCTTATGGAAGCCGCCGATATTCAGCATCAGAAACTAAACGCCTGCCTTTGACTGAATTCTTCCTGCTTGCCCTTGTTCCATTGCTTGACTGGGCGGAGATAACCCACGACACGGGAGTAGATTTCGCAGGTATCCTGACAAACCGGACAGGCATCCACTTCCCCTTTCAGGTATCCGTGCGAAGGACAGACACTGAAGGTCGGGGTGAAGGTGATGTAGGGAAGATGATAGCCCGTACAGATTTTCTTGACGAGTCCCTTCAAAGCCATGGGATCTTCGATCCTTTCGCCGGCAAAAACATGGAACACCGTTCCTCCCGTGTACTTGGACTGGATTTCGTCCTGGAGGTCCAATGCCTCGAAGATGTCGTCGGTGTGGTTGACCGGCAACTGCGTCGAATTCGTGTAGAAGGGTTCGGCCTGATGGAACTTCACCTGATCGTCGTTGGCGAAGATGATGTCGGGGTACTTTTCCCGGTCGATTCTGGCCAAGCGGTATGACGTGCCTTCGGCGGGGGTGGATTCCAGATTGTAGTTGTTCCCCGTTTCCCGCTGGAAGTGGATCAGGGTTGTCCGCATGAAATCGAGGACCTTCTTGGCGAATGCCTGACCCTCGTCCGTTGCGATGCTCTTGTTGAGCAGGTTGAGACAGGCCTCGTTCATGCCTACCAGGCCAATGGTGGAGAAGTGATTTTTCCAGTACTCGTTGAACCGCTCCTTGATATTTCGCAGGTAGTATTTCGTGTAGGGGTAAAGATTTCCATCCGTGAACTTTTCCAGGATCCTCCGTTTCGTTTCCAGGCTTTCCTTGGCGATGTGCATGAGTTTTTCCAGCCGGGTCAGGAATTCCTCCTCGGTTGAGCAGAGAAAGCCGATCCGCGGCATGTTGATGGTAATGACACCGATGGAGCCCGTCAGGGGATTGGAACCGAAAAGCCCTCCGCCCCGCAGTTCAAGCTGGCGATTGTCGATCCGGAGGCGGCAGCACATGCTTCGGGCATCCTCGGGATTCATGTCGGAGTTGATGAAATTGGAAAAATAGGGGACCCCGTATTTGGATGTCATGTCCCAAAGGCCTTCCAGGTTAGGGTCATCCCAGTTAAAATCCTTCGTGATGTTGTAGGTGGGAATGGGGAAGGTAAAAACCCGCCCCTTGGCATCGCCCGCTTCCATGACTTCCAGGAAGGCCCGGTTGAAGAGGATCATCTCCTCCTGAAATTCCTTGTACGTTTCCTGCTGCGGCTGACCGCCGATGATGACGTTCTGGTCCCGGTAGTACTTGGGAACGGTGATGTCGAGGGTCACGTTCGTGAAGGGGGTCTGGAAGCCGACCCTTGTAGGCACGTTGATATTGAAGATGAATTCCTGGAGCGCCTGTTTGACATCGGTGAAGGTGAGATGATCATACCGGATGAAGGGCGCCAGCAGGGTGTCGAAATTGGAAAAAGCCTGGGCGCCGGCCGCCTCGCCCTGGAGGGTGTAGAAGAAATTGACCACCTGGCCCAGGGCACTTCTCAAGTGTTTGGCCGGCTTGCTTTCCACTTTGCCGGAGACACCCTTGAAACCTTCCAGCAAAAGATCATAGAGGTCCCATCCGACGCAGTAAACGGATAAAATACTCAGGTCGTGGATATGAAAATCACCCGACATGTGGGCCGCTCTGATTTCGGGCGTGTAGATTTCATTCAGCCAGTAGATTTTGCTGACTTCGGATGAAATATAGTTGTTAAGACCCTGGAGAGAATATTCCATATTACTGTTTTCGTTCACTTTCCAGTCTTTTTTCTTCAGGTACTGGTCCACAAGGTCCACTTCCATCCGGTTCGTGATTTCCCGCAACCGGGTGTGCTGTTCCCGGTAGAGAATATAGGCTTTTACGGTTTTGCGGTAAGGGGAGGCGATGAGCACTTCTTCGACGATGTCCTGAATTTCTTCGACGGTCATGATCTTATGATCGAAAAGCTGTTCCGCCAGGTTCAGTACCTTGATGGTGAGCTTTTTCGCCGTCGTCACGTCGAATTCGCCGGTAGCCGCCCCTGCCTTGGCGATGGCATTCGTGATCTTTTCCGCGTTGAATTTGACAAGTCGTCCATCCCTTTTTCTGATCTTTGTGTGCATCAGTCCCTCCCTTTTTATTAAACTGAATCCTGATCGGTGCGTTTTCGCGATTATCCTTCCGGATAAGAAATCATCTAAATTAAAAAAACACCTTACCGTTCAAGCGGTTTCGGCTATTATGAATCCTTGCTTTCAATATCAATATATTGTGGTCTGTGCATAAAAATAATACCACATGTTGATTTAAGCAAGAAAAAAATTGCGGTTAAAACTTTTTCCCCCCTTTTTTTCAATGAATAAAATAAGCTGATTTCGGCAATCATCTTGATATTCAGGCATTTGTCCTGTAAAATTCGGCCCCTATTTGAGCAGATCGGAAATGATGTATGATCGAAAAAAAGTGTGTGATTACGATTGACGGTCCCGCCGGTTCCGGAAAGAGCACGGTGGCAAAGCACGTGGCCCGGACATTAAACTTCCTTTACCTGGATACGGGTGCCCTGTATCGCGCC
>CAZIPU010000087.1:0-8820 GCA_964541005.1 uncultured Syntrophales bacterium
CCTTCCCGGAATGTGTCGCACTGCGCGGGGTCACCCGTTTCAAAACCGCGTCTGAACCACCTCACCCTCTGCTCCGATGTCCCGTGGGTAAAGGCGTCGGGAACAATCGTTCCGCCGCTCCGTTTCATGATGCGATCGTCACCGATGGCGCTCGCCGCGCCCAGCGCCTCTTCCAGGTCCCCCGTCTCCAGAATGTTGCGGGATCTGTCCGCATGATATCCCCAAATGCCGGCAAAGCAATCCGCCTGCAATTCCATTTGCACTGAAAGATGATTTGCCGCCGCCTTGCTTTCAAGACGCATCTTTTCCTGAACCTTATCCGAAATGCCCAGCAGGTTTTGCACATGATGGCCGACTTCATGGGCGATCACATAGGCCTGGGCAAAATCTCCCGGCGCCTGGAAACGGGTTTTCAGGTCCTCGTAAAAGCTCAAATCAATATATACCTTCCGATCTCCCGGACAATAGAAGGGCCCCATCGCCGCCTGGGCGAAACCGCAGGCGGAGTCAACGGCTCCGGTAAAAAGAACGAGCTTCGGTTCTTCGTAGGTTCTGCCGCTGCGATTGAATATGTCATGCCAGGTTTTCTCGGTATCGGCCAGAACGACGGATACGAACTCACTCATGGCATCCGGCGCAGGCCGCTGCTGTTCTATGGACGGGGAATTGCCCTGGGGAACCGCCTGCATCAGGACTGACGGATCGATGCCGAAATAAAGGCCCACGAGGACCAGGATCACCGTCCCGATCCCGCCACCGATGAGTCCCCGCTTGGCAGGCATTCCCCTGCGATCCTCGACATTTTTGCTTCTCTCTTGATTTTGCCAGCGCATGACAGCCCCCCTTTTTTCAATTGTTCCGGAATCGCCTTTCCCGGTGATGTCCGAAGAAAGCAATTCGTTCATAACACTGATCTTTCAAATCAGCAAACCGCATCGGCCACGTCGATTCCATTTTAGTTTTTGGGATTATAGATCAGTTTCGATGACGTGAAAAGGCGAAAGAAGTCATGTCGGCCCGTTTCTGTCGGACGGTGTGCTCAAGACGCTTTCCGGCCGGAAAGAAAAACCGGAACTGCAATGAACATAGGTGTCCCGAACCGTATCCGGTGAGGAGGAAGCGCTTCCGCTTGCTCAAACATCACAGGGCTGGAATAGGACGCCCGGAAGCGGCACCGCAAAGGGGTTGTGCCCGCCTCATTTTCCAATGGTTCCCCTGCGTTTCCTACCCTCATCCACCATACGCGAACAAATTTTCCGGGAGAAGATAAGGGAAAGGATAAGAGAGGGGATCGTGATGATGTAGAGCGTCATATACAGGGCCCAATTGAGATGATCGATCGATTTTCTGACCATGACAAGGGGACGGGACAGGCGGACGTAACCTTTGATTTGCCCGTTTTCTTTAACCGGGACGGCTACATAAAGCATGCTTTCCTGAAGCGTCGTGCTGAACCGGGAGGCTTTCCCCTGACCCTGGTTTTTTGCCTGGACGATTTCCGGACGGCTCAAGTGGTTGTCCATCCTGTTCCGTTCGGTATCGGACTCCACCAGGACATGACCGGCCGCATCGATCATCGTGATCCGGACATTCAATTCCTCGGATAGGCCATGCACGCCGCCTGCGATTCTTTCCCGTGGCATCAGGGCCATCATCCGGGCCATGCCGGACATTTCATCCTCGATCCGGTCGGTCATCATCCGGGTGATCCTCGGCATGAGAAAAAAATCCAGAACCGCGATCGTCAGCAGGATCAGGATCAGATACGATGACAATATCTTCAGGAAAATCTTCATGAAAGAAGCTCCTTTCTTTCTGAAAAAGGGTTAGGGATTTATAGAACCAACCCGGCCGCGTATATCGCTCAAACGCCAAGGGGCGACCTTGCTTCAAGTCAGGCATTAAATTCGTTGATTATTTACAGCGCTAAAATAACGATGGTTCTTTTCGGTAATGTTACAAATATGTTAAATTATCGTTAAGTTGCGGATCGGGAATTGACTTACGGAAATAGAAGCGTCATAAGAGGTTCTGTCTGCCGGATGGGTCAAACTTCATAAGTCGCACCGGCTTTTGTTCGTTTTCCAAAAATAAGCGGTCATCATGGGCAGGTATAAAACAAGGAGAAAAGGACATGTCTCGGACCATTCTGGTGGCGGATGATGACAAGGATATCATTGACCTGGTGGAATTTAACCTGACCCGGGAAGGCTTTACCGTGCTCGCGGCCGAGGATGGCTGGAAAGCCCTGGAAACCGTCCGGAAGAAACAGCCCGATGTCGTGATTCTGGACTGGATGATGCCGGAGGTGGACGGCCTGGAAGTATGCCGTCGCCTGAAGCAGGATCCCGAAACGGAACGCATTCCCATCATCATGTTGACGGCGAAATCGGATACCCTCGACAAAGTGCTGGGCCTGGAAATGGGGGCCGATGATTACCTGACCAAACCGTTTCACGTCAGGGAACTTGTGGCAAGGGTCCGCGCCCTGCTGCGCCGAAGTGAAGGTCCTCACCGTGAAGAGCAGCAGCGAATTCTCACCTTCAAGGACATCCGGATCGACCTGAACACCTATGAAGTGACGGTTGACGGCAAAAAGGTTGAACTGACGTCACGGGAAATCAAGCTGCTTTCGTTTATGATCCGGCATCCGGGTCGGGTTTACACCCGCGAGGAATTGCTGGACTACGTCTGGGGGAATGAATCCTTCGTTGAGCCCCGCACCGTTGACGTGCACATCAGCCGTCTGAGATCCATCATCGAACCGGACAAGGAAAAGCCCCGTTACCTCCTGACGGTCCGGAGCATCGGTTACAAGTTTGCCGACAACGAATAGGCGTTTACATTCTCTTATCCGTTTTTTCATTCTCTCTTAACAATTCTCCGGTATGGTTCGCTCAAATTTAATCAACGGAGGATTTTCAAATGAAAAAAATCAGTTTATTGTGGATCGGCTTAATGGGACTGGTGATGATGGCGAATACGGCATTCGCCGCATCGACCGTGGTCGTCAAGGGATCAACGACGGTGCTGCCCATTGCCCAGGCGACAGCCGAGGCGTATATGAAGAATCATCCCGACGTGAACATTTCCATCTCCGGCGGCGGTTCCGGTGACGGAATCAAGGCACTGATCGACAAATCGACGGATATCGCCGACTCATCGCGGGGTCTGAAACCGGAAGAGATCGCCCTCGCGGAAAAGAACGGCGTGAAACCCCTCGTCCATACCGTGGCCATCGACGCCATTGTTCCCATCGTCAATCCGAAAAACAAGATTCGGAATTTAACCACCGAGCAGCTGGCCCAAATCTACAAAGGCGAAATCACGAACTGGAAAGAGGTCGGCGGCGCCGACATGCAGATCGTCGTCGTGTCGCGGGACAGCAGTTCCGGAACATTCGAATCCTGGGGGGAATTGGTTCTTCATAAAGCGAAGGTTACACCGAAAGCCCAGATGCAGGCTTCCAGCGGGGCCATTGTCCAGGCGATTTCCAAAAACAAATACGCCATCGGATATATCGGCCTCGGCTACGTCAACAAGTCCGTCAAACCCCTCTCGGTCAATGGCGTGGCGGCCAGTGCCAGAACAGCCATATCCAAGGAATATCCGGTTTCCCGACCGCTTTACATGGTGACGAACGGAGAACCTCAGGGCAGTGTGGCCGGTTTCATGAAATTTGTCGTAAGCAAAGAAGGCCAGAAGATTGTTGAAAAAACGGGCTTTGTCCCTCTCAGGAAAAAGTAGTCCGGAAATATTACCGGACCAACAATCGGACCCCGGAGATGTCATGTCTCCGGGGTCTTTTTTTTCTTCAGGGACGGAATATTTTCATAACGGAATGGCTCGCCGGCACGCCTGCCGGACTGAGAGCCATCTCCATCGGCCTCCGGCAACTACGGCTCAGTTGTAGGACAAACCTCTTTTTTAACAGGCCCGTCATTTAATCATTTCACAGTCTCATCATTTAACCGTTTCTTCATGCCTGTTTCATCTCCATGAAATTTTGTTCAACTAAAGCTACTTCCATGACTCCGCGTGACGTGGAGCAAAAACTTTGAAGACGGAAGGAAAGGAGATGGAGATGGTTAGAGGTAAACAACTGGTATTGATGATGGTTCTATGTGCAGGGCTGATGTGGGGATTGCTGGTGTCTCCGCTTTCTGCAGCGGAGGCCGACGTGGTGAAACTGATCAATCTGCTGAAAAGCAAGAATATCGTCACCCAGCAGGAAGCGGATGCACTTTTGCAGGAAGTTTCTGAAAACAGCCGGAAGGAAAAAAAGGAAATAAAGGACGAGATCATGAAATCGGCCGCAAAAGGTGATTTCCTGCCGTCGGCGTTGAAAGGTTTCAAGGTCGGCACGACGGTGTTCGCAGAGTGGAATTCCAAGGATGTCGACAATGGTTCTTCCTCGAACGAGTTTGCCGTGAATCGCGCCTATCTGACTTTAACCAAGGATATTAATGACTGGCTGGGTTTGAATGTCACTACGGATATCTTTACCTCGAAAGACAAAGACGATCAGGGAAACGGTTGGGAAATCCGTCTTAAAAACGCCTATGTAAGCATGAAGTTTTTAGGCACGACAACCCTGGCCGGTCTCATTCCAACGTTCTCCGACGCCTACGACGGGGCCATATGGCCTTACCGTGTTCAGGGCAAGCATCTCATGGACGACACGGGAATCCAGTCCTCGGCGGATTTTGGTATCTCCAATTCGGGAACGTTCGGCGGTTACATGGATGACGAATACCTCAAGATAACTTCAAAGACAACCGCCGGCAAGTGGGGCGGTTATATGGTCGGCCTTTACAACGGCGCCGGGTATTCGGAGTCGGAGGCTAACGGCAACAAGGTTTTTTCGGGTCTGGTCTATGTCCGGCCTCTGCCCACGGTTCCGGTTCTGAAAGGGTTCCAGGTGGCTTATACCGGAACATACGGGGAGAGCAACAAGAAATTCAAGGCAGGGGCGGGAGATACCCAGGAGAATCCCGACTGGGAGATGAACATGGTTCAGGCTTCTTTGCAGCACAAGTACTTTACCGTCATGGGCCAGTACTACTGGGGTCAGGGCGCCTACAAATCGGACGAGGAATATGACCGGGACGGTTATCTGGCGGAAGCTTTCGTGCGCATTCCGACGCTGGAGAAACTGCGCCTGTTCGGCAAGTACTATTATTTCGATCCCAACGACGACAAAGATGATGATGAGTACAAAACCTACGTTGCCGGTGCGTCCTACGATTTTTCGAAGGAGTTCATGCCTTTCATTGCCCTTGAAAAAAGGGAATACGAAGCTCAGACGTCGAAGAACATGGATTATGACAAGTACCAGATCGGCTTCCAGCTTAAATTCTAAAAGCCTACGTGCCGTTATTTCTTTCACCCGATGTTCCGGGAGATGGATCGTTTTTCTCCCGGAACACATCTCATTACAAAAAAATCGCCTTGATTTTAAAAAAGCTCTGGGGCAAAATGGGGCCATAGAAAAGGTTCCGGTTATTCTCGATTCAGAAAAGAATTCTCACGGTTGTTTTTCAGCCTGTAGTGTTTTTGGGGCGGATTCGGTTCTCGTCAGCCGGCTTTTCAGCCGGTGCAGAGATCGGTTAAGTTAATAAGAGAAAGGCGGCATAGGCCAAAACCGCCGTTTCGCTGCCTCGAATATCGATCGTTCGCAAAAGCGTGTTGATTTTATTAACCCCATGACCAGACAGCGAAGGAGGAACCTATGGACAGCATGATCTTGAACGCGGCAACAGTTCTGGAAAGAAAAGGCTCGAAGCTCTACAAAGTTCAGTTGGGAGAAATTCTATTCGACTGTGTTGTCCTGATGAACAAGAAACGTATCGGCAGCCTCGTTGTGCTTGACGACAACGGCCGATTGGCGGGTGTTATTTCGGAGCGGGACATTATGCGCCTGGTGGAAAGCAAGGACAGAGAACTCTGGAGAAAACCCGTCAAGAACGTTATGACCCCCCGGGAAAAGCTCTTTGTCGTCCAGAAGGACACGCCTCTTGACGCCGTCATGGGTCTCATGACGGAAAAGCGCATCCGTCACGTTCCCATTATGGACGGTGAAAACCTGATGGGTGTCATCTCGATCGGCGACGTTGTGAAGAACCTCTTCGACGAAGCGGTCTTTACCACGGAACAGTTGAAGCATTATATACAGGGATACTGATATACAGGGGGTGCCAATCCCTGCAGAAGGTCGTCGCGTGCGACGACCTTTTTATTTCAGAACAGCGGTTTGAGTATTTGCAGCGGAAGCGTTTCCTCCGGCGTATCCAAGGAAACGAATCCATGAATACCGGCCGGATTTCAGACGATTACCTGTGGTAAAAGATGACTTCATACCGGCGATTCCACAGGGGAGAACGCCGAACCAAGCCGGACACCTTTTGATCGGGAGGAGGAAAAGCTATGAAAATCAGTGCACGGAACGTCCTTAAGGGAAAAGTCAAAGAGGTGATCGCCGGGGCGGTGAATGTCGAGGTTATCGTCACTCTGCCGGGCGGCCAGGAGGTCGTGTCCATTATTACCAAAGAATCGGCTGTTGCCCTCAACCTTGCGCCGGGTAAAGAAGTCTACGCGATCGTCAAAGCCTCCAGTATCATGATCGGAGTCGACTGATTCCCTCCCGGTTTTTCATCAAGCCGTCGAACAAGACGGGCGGGGACCCAAAAGGTTTTTGTCCCCGCCCGCGCTGTAACATGTCCCTCAGGGATTTTCCCGTCGGTTCCCGCCCCCGTTATTCGACCCACCCAGCTCCCGGAAGGCCCTTTCCGCTTCCGCGATAAAGGACCGAACCAAATGGGGATCCTTCCTGCCATCCGGTCCCTCCACGCCGGTGTGGCAATCAACACCCCAGGGCCGGACTTTCCGAATTGCCCGGCCGACATTTCCCGGATTCAATCCTCCGGCCAGGAAAACAGGTTTCCTCGTACGGTCCGCAAGGACACGGCTGATCTCCCAGTCATGGGTCTTCCCGGTTGCCCCGGAGGCCCCCGTCGCGGAATCGAAGGTGTCGGTGATGAACGCATCGACCAGGGGAGTCCAGGCCTCGGCCTCGGCAATCAGTTCTTCAAGGTTGCTTTCCCGCACGATCAGGCTTTTGATGATTCCGAGACCGGGATCCGCCGACCGCAGTTTCGCCCCCTCCCGGATGTTCATTGCGCCGTGGATCTGGACCATCCGCATTTGGACCTTTTGGCACAGGTCAAGGATCGACTCGGCGCGATCAAGGTAGGTGATGACCACCTGTTTCACGTCCCGGGGCAGGGATAAACCGATTTCCCGGGCCTCCACATCGCTTAAATCCTGCCGGTGCACATTCAGGCAGAGGGGGAACCCAAGCTGACGCGCACCGCATCGGACAAGAAGCGCCGCCTCCGCCAGGTCGTGAATTCCCGCGATCTGGATTCTTTCCATTTTTTCCTCCGGTCACATTGGATCGATTCCATCCTTGTTTGCCGCAAGGAGCGCCTGGATGTCAGGGTTGCAGGAGCTTGAATCCCGTCGCTTCATCCGGTTGCCGTGACGCCACCGTGTCCGTCAGTTCGATGAGAATAATTTCCAGAACATGCCATGTCCGGACACCTGCCCGCACACAGCCCGTGACCGTCGCCTCCTTTCTCCCGAACGCGCCGTGCATGTGGAGAACCGGTTTTCCCGTATCGTCGGGGAAAAGCGTTCCGACGGCGGCCACTTCGTGGACATCCTCCAGAATGTGCTCCAGGGGTACAACCGGTTTCACCCGCCCTTCCGCGGGTCCGACAACCAGAGCGCTACCCCGGTCGGCCCCGCCCACGGCCAGAAGCGCCGCGGCCCGAATGCCCTGCGCATCGGCAAAATTTTCGATTTCTTCATGGAGAACGTCACCGTCTTCCAGACGGATCACAAAAATGCGTCCCTGTTTTGCCTGTGAGTACTTCACGATCCATGCCTCTCTTTTCATGATGATTTTTACGATGATGTGTAGCATCTTGTCTTTCATTTTTCCAGCGACGGCGATATAAAAACCGTACCCGGATCATTATTATCCGGAATTCTTCCCCCTTTTTTTTCCGATACGGCAGAGCCGTTGCAATTAACCGTCAGGTCGTTTTATTATGAATGCTAAGTTTACGGGACCATTCGCCATTTTACGAACCGCAGAAAAGTTGAATGAAGCAGCGGACCGGGAGGTTCAAGCCGATCTTGTGGGTCGGACCGGAAGTGTACCCGGAAGAGAGGGGCTTCCCGGAAGCCGATGCTGCCCGGCTCAACCGGAGACAAACCGGAATCGCTTGAAAAAAAGCAGGAGAGAGGAAATTTGGAACTGGTCAGCGGTTTGATTTACCATTTTCGGGGGCTGTTTTTCGCGTTCGGAGACCGACGGCTGTTGTTCTGGGGTCTGGCTCGCTTTGCCCTGGTCGTGATCATCGCGATTTTTCTGTCGGCGTGGATTCTCGCCCACCATGCGGAAATTCTGGATCTCATCTGGACCAGGCCGGGGTCCGCGTGGCTTGTCATCCTGTGGCAGGGTCTTTCCTGGCTCCTTTCGCTGTTGCTGACCGTTCTCTCAATGATCCTTTCCTACATCGTTTCCCAGATTTTTTTCAGCGTGCTGATCATGGACTATATGTCCCGCCTGACGGAACGTAAATTGAGGGGTGTCGTGCAGGAACCCGGAAACATGTCCATCTGGAAAACCTTTTTCTATCTGATGGGGCAGGAAATCCCCCGGGCGATTCTGCCCGTTGCCGTCTCCTTGATCATTCTCCTGGCGGGGTGGATCGTGGCCTTTCTCGCTCCGGTGATGGTGGTCCTTTCCGC
>CAZIPU010000088.1:0-8809 GCA_964541005.1 uncultured Syntrophales bacterium
GAAAACGCAGGGACGGCCGGCATGGGACGACTCGCCCTGAAGGCTGTAGAAGATTTCATTTACGACAAGAGACACCCTATTCCTCCCAGTAAAACGCCCCGGCATCCTCCGTTTCGGAAACCTTGACCTTTGAAATCCAAACCCGATCGTTACTCAATTCCCTGGCCAGAGCTCCATAAAGGTAACGCGCGACATTCTCCGATGTCGGGTTTACCCCCCTGAACATGCTCAGGTCGTTGAGATTACGATGATCGAGCCCTTCCAGAATCCGGGCGACCTTTTCCTTGACCACCCGGAAATCGATGCCGATGCCGATTTCGTCCAGTTCCTTACAGCGCACGAACAATTCCACGTTCCAGTTGTGCCCGTGGAGGCGGGCACAGTCGCCGGGATAACCGGTCAAGGTGTGAGCCGCCGCAAAGTGTGTCTTGATATGAATTTCAAATATGCCTGCCATTTCTCCGAATCCTTTCTTGATAACCGTTTTTTATGCCCAATCCTGAATTATTGCAATCACAAACCATTCCGAAAAGTATCTTATCATGGAAGACGGAGCTGCCGGTAAACGTTCAGGATTTTCACATTGATTCAGGTTGGGCGAAGACTTCTTGACAGGCGAAGCGGAATGGCTTATTTGTTCACTCTCCCTTGTTCCGGTCAGCCGGTGGGTGGCTGAAGTCTGTCGGAACAGCGGGTCGAGGGTTATGTACAAATACGTTATTTTCTTCATTTCTTTCATTTTGTTGTTCACTGGTGCCGGCACGGCTCATGCGAAAGGAAGCGGTGATCCGGGCGTCAAATCATATTTTGTCATCAATGCCACAACGGGCGCCGTCATCAAGGCAAAAAACATCGATCAGCCGATACCGCCGGCATCCCTGACCAAGGTCCTTTCCCTTTATGTCATCATGGACTCGCTGCAACGGAAAGAAATCCGCCTTCGTGATCGCGTTAAAATCAGCAAGAAGGCCTGGAAAACCGGGGGATCGCAGATGTTCCTGGAACCGGGCACGGAAGTCGATCTGGAAGAACTGATGAAGGGGATGGCCATCGTCTCTGCCAACGATGCAGCGGTTGCCCTGGCGGAACATGTCTGCGGGGACGTCCCACGTTTTGTCGAACGGATGAACCTGCAGGCCCGTCAGCTGGGCATGAAAAACAGCGTCTTCGTCAATCCGCACGGGCTTCCGGCCAAAGGAGAAATCACGACGGCCCGGGATATGGCCATCCTGAGCGTAAATTACATCCGACGATTTCCGTGGGCTCTGACCACCATGCATTCCCGGCAATCCTATTCCTACCATAACATCACCCAGCCCAATCGTAACCGGCTGTTGGGGAAATACCCCGAAGTGGACGGGCTGAAAACAGGTTTTACCTGGGTATCGGGTTATCATACCATCGTCACGGCCCGGAAGGGAAAACAGAGGTATATCATCGTCGTCATGGGAGCGAAAACTCCCTCGAAACGAAACCGGGAAGCCGCCCAGCTTTTGAAAGAGGTTTTGGGGATTACCCGGACCGCATCCGCCGAGCCTGCTTTGCCCCTGGTAAAGGTATCACATCATGTCGCCCCTCCTGCGGGGAAACCGTAGAAACATCATTTTGACTTTACACTCAAAAGGAATTTGAAATGGGAATTCTCAAGGGATCACTCACTTTTTCAAGGTTCGGCATGAAAGAAGACCCGCCGGAGCGTTTTCTGGATTTTATTCACGAACGTCTGAGCCGCTTTTCCTTTTCAGGTCTGGAAACGGCGGAACGGCAGAAAATCGTGGGTTGGACCGGCATGGAAGACATTCTCGACACGACTTTCGGCTATGCCCGGCACGTGAAGGGGGATTTTCTCCTGTTCACCCTCCGGGTGGACCGCAAAGCCGTCCCGGCGTCATTGCTGAAAGTCGAGGCCATGACGGCGGAAAGAAAATATCTCAAGGAGACGGGAAAGGAACGCCTCTACCGGGAACAGAAACAGGACATTCGGGACCGCGTCCAGCATTCCATACTGGAAAAGAGCCTTCCCGTGCCCTCCTTTTACGACATCTGCTGGTCCGTTTCGGGGAAATGGCTCATCTTCACGTCCCTTTCGGAAACCGCCTGCCTGGATTTCCTGGAAATGTTCAAGGAATCCTTCGGATTCACCCCTTTTCCTCTCGTTCCCTGGGGAAGCATTCAAACAACCGGACAGGTACAGGAAGGACAGCCGGAATCGGGTTTTGCCATCGATCCGGAAACAGTCGGCCGGGAATTCCTGACCTGGCTTTGGTTCAAATCGGAAGAACGCAGCGGTTTCGTCGACCTTCCCGACCGGGGGGATATCGAGGTGGTTTTTCTCCGGCGTCTTGTCCTTGAATCGGGAGACGGCGTCAACTCCGAAACCGTTACCTGTCATGGAGCCAACGCGGACCTGAAGGAGGGAAAAGAAGCCCTGCGTCAGGGCAAAAAAATCAAGGAGGCACGCATCCGGCTGCGTATCGATGCGGACGCCTGGGAATTTACCTTCAAGGCCGACACGTTCTCGTTCCAGTCCCTGAAGCTGCCGGAAACGGTCGAGATGTCCGATGAAAAAGATCTGGAGGGCAGGAGTCTTGAACGGATTTACCTGATCGAACGGGTTATCAAGACCATGGATGATCTTTTCGCCCTTTTTCTATCCATCCGGGAGTCCGGACGCTGGCAAAACGACGAACAACCCCGGATGAAAAAGTGGTTCCAGGAGTAAAAGAACAGCCGCAGCAAACCGCCCGCTGAGCGGACACGACCGTTCAAATCTATCCTTGTCTCACTACGACAGCGACAGGAGAAAAACCCGAAGGTTGGCCTTCCGGTGATCCAGTTTCATCTTCTTGCGGATATTGTCCCGGTGAAATTCAACGGATCGGATGGACAGGTTCAGCATCTCCGATATTTCCTTGTTCGTCCGTCCCTCCTTGACGAGATTGGCAATCTGAATCTCCCGGCCCGTCAGGTTGAAGTGCGCCAGGGTGATATTCCGGAGGAACGGTGAAATGATGTTATTCAGGTTGGCCTCCAGCACCTGGATATAGGCCTGCTGCTCCGTTCCGATCAGACCCTGTTTCAACCGGTCGATATAAGGAAGAACCAGGCTCCTCATGTTCGCCAGGACGTCTTCCTCCAGTGCCGTCTTATCCTCCTCCCTCCGGCGCAGCAGAACCTTGAGCGCCGTGTTTGCTTCTTCCAGATAGGCGGATTTCACTTCGAGTTCCTCCTTGCTCCGTTTCAGGGCCAGTTCGGATTGAACCCGTTCCGTAATATCCCGGACGACCGCCTGGACCACGGACCTGCCGCCAAGTTCGAAACGGCTCAGGAGGATTTCCGCGGGGAAGAGGGTGCCGTCCACTTTCTTGTGAATCCAGGTAAAGGCATGACTGCCGTTTTCCAGGGCAAGATCAATCATCCGGTTCGCCTTTTCGACGGAGGCTTCCCCATCGGGCTGAAAAGCCGGCGATACCTCTCCGGGATGATACTTGACGAACTCTTCCTTGGACCGGAACCCGTAAATTTCGAGCGTTTTTTCATTGCAATCGAAGAACGATTTCTTATCCAGCATCATGATGGCGTCGTGTGAAGACTCAAACAGGGTACGGAACTTCTTCTCCGACTCCATGACGGTCAAATCCATTTCCTTGCGGTCCGTGACATCACGGATCGTTTGAATGGCACCGATGACCCGGTCGCTGTGATCATAGATGAGGCTGGCTTTCGACCAAAGGTATCGATTGCGCCCCCCGACTTCGATGGCACTGTCGTTTTCGTAATACAGCGCCCCTTCTTCCCAGTGGACTTTCTGATATTTTTTGGTTTCCTCGGGCTTGTTCTTCAGCAGAATGTCAATGATCAGGGGCCGGCGTTTTCTGTAAAAGGGCAGGGCATATTCATAATTCCCCTTCCCCATCATGTCATTTCCCCGCACACCGGTCAATTTTTCCATGGCCCGGTTCCAGGCAATGACCCGGCCCTCGAGATCGACGGCAAAGGTCGGATCGGGCAGAAAATTGATAATGTCCGCGAAACGGCGTTCCGCGTTGAGGCTTTCCTCTTCAGCCCGGATACGGTCGGTCACATCACGGACAACCGCCTGAATAACCCACCTGCCTTCCAGGGCGAGGCGGCTCATGCTCACCTCCGCCGGGAACAGCTCACCGGTCAGGCGACGGTGCACCCACGGAAACGCATGATTACCCTTTTCCATGGCAAGATCGATCATCCGGTTTGCGGCCTCGACGGAATCATCGCCATTCGGTTGCACGGGCGGTGACAGATCGGACGGATGGAACGTGGCGAAACTTTCCTTGCTGGGACAGGAAAAAACATCGAGGGTTTTCTGGTTGCAGTCGAAAAAGCCCTCCTTGTCGAGAATCATGATGGCGTCGTTGGAGGATTCGAAAAGCTCCTGATACCGGTGCTCGATCAGTCTTAACGAGGTTTCCACCCTGCTGTGATCCGTAATTTCCCTTGACACCAGAAGAACGCCCGCGAGACCGCCTTTTGCGTCCCGGAGCACGGACAGCCTTGTTTCCAGGAATACGTCATGGCCGTCACGGGCATGCAAGGTTAATTCAACGGGATGAATCACCTCCGTTTCTTTCGACAAAAGCCGCCGGATCAAAGCGATCGATCCCGGTTCAAACAAACGATCCAGGGACCGATTCCGGGTCTTTTCGGGTTCATAACCTGAAACGGCGTAAAAGGACGGACTGCAATAAGTCACCAAAAGTGCCGGATCGGCCATGACAATAAAATCGCTCACCTGTTCCAGAACGGCCGCCATGGTTGCCTCAGGAACAGGCAAAGACGTTTCCCGGTCTTTTTCCCCCGGCATCAACTTTGGAATATTTTCCGCCGGATTGGATGCCGCATTCTTCCCGGCGGGATACTTTTGCAATTCACCGGTTGAATGATTCAAATTGTCCTTTTTCTTACTCATCAATTTTGTTCAACTTTCTGAAATAATTCAATTCCTGACGCCCTCAGATAAGGGACGTCATGTGAGTCAGGTCAATTCATCCTGGAAAGGGAAACAAACGCAATTCCTTCATCACAGGCCCGCCGGTGGAATTTCCTGATGAATTCATGCCTGACGGCAAACTGATCGTTAAATTCCTCTACCTTGAAGACGACATTAAAGGATACGCCGAATCCTTCCAATTTCTGAAACCTGACGACGGGTGAAAAAGAGCGGACGCCGCCCGCCGTTTGATCGCGCACCTCCGTTGCCACATCAACGGCAACGCTTTCGACTTTTTCCAGATCGCTGCCGTATGCAACCGTCAAGGGCACCGCAACAAACAGTTCCTTCTCCGGAAAGTAGTAATTCGTCACAATCGCCGACGCCAGTTTTGAATTCGGTACGATGATCATGTTGTTTGAAGCAGCCTGCACGGTGGTATATCGCCAGGTAATGTCGGTCACATACCCCTCTTCTCCCGTACTCAGTTTCACGTAATCCCCTGGCCGGACCTGCTTTGATGCAATGACGTGAATGCCGGAAAAAAAATTCGAGAGGGTATCCTGCAAGGCAAGCGCAACCGCGAGACCGCCTACGCCGAGAGCCGTCAGGATCGGGGCTATTGAGATGCCCAAAGATTGCAGGACCATCAACAGGCCGATAAGAAAAACGATGAACCTTGTCAGATGAGTAAAGATGCTTGTCGAAACGAACACACCCCCCACCCGGCGGCTGTACAATTCCACCAGACCGGCGGCTAACCTCATCAGGACAACCGTGACAACGAGAATGATCAGGATGAGGAGGGTTTTGTGGACAACGGCAACGACCTGACGGTCCAGGGTCATGGCATGAACGGCTCCGTAAACGCCGATCAGGATGCAGATGATCATCAGGGTCCCATGGAGGGCATGGCCGATATTTCTGTCCATTTCCCACTTGGTTTCCCGAATGACGCGCTTGAGCACCCCCTGTATAACTTTCTCCAGAACAATACCCAGAAGAAACCCGCCGAAAACCATGGATACGGGTACGAGGTATTCCTTCAGTGCCGATGCATCAAGCATAAACGTATGGCCCTTTCCCTGGGACATCAGTTACTGCACGAAAGCCTTCCTTATCTCCACACATAAGCAACAAACCGGGAAAAATGGGTTACTTTGTTATTCAGGGGAACACAAACGACAAGAAATTCCTTTCACCTGAGATCTTTCGCTTATGCACACGACGAGTGATTAGACTGTTTTTCGTATTTTTACAAGGTTATTATAAGATGGCTTTATATATTGTGTTATCCAAATTCGCAAGAACATAGGCTCATTTTTCAATTGTGGAAGGGAATAATGCCCATTACCTGAAACGGCCGGACGTAGCCGTCGATTGATGAACCGTGCTGGGAAAACGTATCTCCACCCATCACAAGCCCCTGTTTATATTTCTTGACAAGGGAAGGGTGATACGAATATCAGTATGCATTCCGATGTCGTCTTACCGTCGGCCGTTCGGAATTGGGATAAAAAAAACGATCCACCCAAAGGGGTGCAGAAAGGATTTCATCATGGCAACCGCAAAACAAGGGGATAAGGTTCGTATCGATTATACGGGGAAATTCGAAGACGGCTCTATCTTCATGACGACCCTCATGGACGGACCGATACAGTTTATTCTGGGGGAGGGGAGAGTCATTCCCGGCTTCGAGAAGGCGATCATCGGCATGGAAATCGGCGAATGGAAAAGCATTCACCTGTCTCAGGAAGAGGCTTACGGCCCTTATATCGAGGGGAATATCATGGTGGAAGACCGTTCCCAGATGCCCAAGGACTTTGAACCCGAAGTCGGAGAACGGTTCCAGATCCGGGAACCGAACGGGCACCTGCGTCACGCCACGATCCTGTCCTTCACCGATACCCAGATTACATTCGATATGAATCATCCCCTGGCGGGAAAGGATCTGACGTTCGATATCAACCTGGTCGAAATTCTCTAGGATCTCCCCTGCCCCAGGCCTTACGGCAGGGCGGCAGGGTTTTCCACAGAGAATTCTTCCGCCCTGTGAAGGAAAAACATTAAAAGACCGGCGCTGTCGTGTGAAATCCATGAGTCTTTTCCTGCTGACCTTCTTCTCTTTATACGGGAGTATCCATCTCTACTTCTTCCTCAAATGCAGAAGCGCCTTCACCCCGGTCGCTCCCTGGCCCCTTTTCATACTGGCCCTTTTTCTCATTTTGATGCTTCTGTCACCCGTTTTGGTTCATGTAATCGAAACCTGCCGCCAGGATGGTCTTGCCCGTTTTTTTGCCCGTACGGCTTACTTCTGGATGGGTTTTTTATTTCTTTTTTTCTGCCTGTCCCTGACGACCGATCTTTACAACGGGCTGGCCTTTTTGGCCGGAAGTTTTTTGAATAAGCGGTTTCACTTCCCCACTCTTTCTTCCACAGCGGGATTCCTTTTTTCCTCGGTTCTGGCCCTGCTGATCTGCATCTACGGAATGTATGAGGCCCGGCACCTTAAAACTGAACACCTCGTGATCCCATCGGCAAAGATTCCTATGGAGATCGGCCGTTTCCGCATCGTTCAGATTTCGGACCTCCATCTGGGCATCACCACCCGGGCCGGCCAGATCGACCGGATCATTGCATCCGTCAGGGAAGCAAAACCGGACCTTCTGGTCTGTACGGGCGATCTGATCGACGGTCAACCGGATTCGTTCTCCCCCCAGCTGGCTCCCTTTCGGCAGATCAATCCGCCCCACGGCAAGTACGCCGTTACAGGCAACCACGAATTCTACGTCGGCCTGGAACGGGCAGTCACATGGCTGAAATGGTCCGGATTCACCGTTTTGCAGGGTGAACGGGCAGAAGTGAACCATTGGATCACCCTGGTCGGCGTCGATGACGCGGAGGGTCTTCACAGGCATCCGGTACCGGATGGGAGTGCCGCGGACCGGATGCCTGAACTTTCGGGCAGGTCCTTTACCCTGTTCCTGAAACACAGGCCGCTGATCGATGCGAAGATGGCACGCGTCGCCGATCTCCAGCTTTCGGGACACACTCACCAGGGACAGATCTTCCCTTTCGGACTGCTCACCCGCCTCTTTTTTCCCTATCACAGCGGCTGTTATGCGCTTCCAAACGGTTTCCGTCTTTATGTCAGCCGCGGAACGGGAACCTGGGGACCGCCGATCCGCTTCCTGGCCCCACCGGAGATTACCGTCATCGATTTGATACCGGTTTCCGAGGGGAAGACCGGTGAAAGATAGGATCCGACACCGGCTCCCGTGGATAACGATCTTGCGGGAAACGATGATCACGAAATAAGGAAAAAGCAATGATAAAGGATGTCTACGGGGCAATGCTTCTGATTTTGGTAACGGCCTGTCTTTTTTACACGGGCTTTTCGCCTTACGACCGGCTGACCTGGCTCATGGAGGTTCTGCCGGTAATCCTTGCCCTGCCGGTTCTCATCCTCACCTACAGAAAGTATCCCCTGACGAATCTCCTGTATTTCCTGATTTTCATCCATTGCCTCATCCTGATGACCGGCGGCAAATACACGTACGCGAAAGTGCCCCTCGGATTCTGGCTCCAGGACCTGTTCCATTTCACCCGTAATCATTATGACCGGATCGGGCACTTCGCCCAGGGATTCGTACCGGCAATCATCGCCCGGGAAATCCTGTTGCGGGGTAAATTTATCAACGGCCGGAAGATGCTGGCCTTCATTGTGGTTTGTATCTGCCTGTCGATCAGTGCTTTTTATGAACTGATTGAATGGTGGGCCGCCGTCATTTTGGGCCAGGCGTCTGATGCGTTTCTGGGAACTCAGGGAGACGACTGGGA
>CAZIPU010000089.1:0-8633 GCA_964541005.1 uncultured Syntrophales bacterium
GAGTGCTACTTGTTTCCGCCTCCCGCCATCTCCTGGTAACTTCCGGAAATCGTCCTGGGCGGCCAGGGGAAGATATCGGCCACTTTCACCTTGATAACGTAATTGGCCTTACGGCTGAAATAGCTCAGAGCCTCGCTCATCTCATCAAACAGATCACCGGAATTCAGCATCTCCGCCGTTCCCTTGATCTGGCAACCCCGGTTTTTCTCCTTATCATAGAAATAAACGGCAATCTTCGGATTCTTCAGAAGATTTTCCCGCGTATGGGTGGACATGATTTCTGCAAAAATAAACGTTTCATCATCGATGATGCTGAATGTGCTCTTGGGGGATACATTGGGGGCCCCGTTTTCATCTACCGTAGCGATATAAGCCAGCTTATTGGTTTCGATCAGATCTTTTATCTCCAGCGACATTTTGGCCATAATTCTGTCCTCCTCGAAAAATTTTGTCTTTGGTTACATCCTCATTGGATCACAGATATTCCGAACGAAGATTTCTCAGCAAGTCAAACTAGGAACATGGATAAAATCCAAAAGCACCAGCCGATCGCCTTCATTGACTGCGGCATCCAGCATTTCCTCACCGATTCGGATCTTATTGTACATGATCATGTACTTGGGGTTGATCTTTCCATTTTCCATGACCAGCAGATCAAAAGCGCTTCCACTGTTCGGGACCTTGATCGCTTTCAACCAATCCGCCAGTGTGGCACCTTCAGGAAGGACCATTTCCAAATTATGCCATCCCAACAACCTACGTACACCGAGTATCGCCCCTACAGTTACCTTCATAGCGTGCCCTCCTAAGTAGATTTTTGTTGCTTAAGTTAAGATTATGACCGTTCCCTGTCAAGATTAAAATACGTTCAGACATATTGAAGCCTGTTCTAATCTTCCAGGACCTCCACCACCACGTACTTTTTCTTCCCCTTTCTCAACCGGATGCGACCCTGGTCGTCCCGGTCATCCAACCCGATTTTCTCGTCGAACGCGCCGATCTGGCGATTGTTCACATAGCCGCCCCCCTGAGAGAGAAGTCTTCTCGACTCGCTCTTGGTTGCGCATAAACCCGCCTCAAAGAAAAGGTCGAACGCCGCAATTCCCGGATCCAGATCGGCCTTTCTTTTTCGAATCGACGGCAGGGCAGCCCCGTCCTGTTCTACCACCGTCCGCGGCAGCGTGCTGGACGGAAAAAGTTCCGCCGACACGGGTCTCACATGAAAGGCTTCGACAGCGGCTTTCCAGGCGGCCAGGGCGGCCTCTTCGCCGTGGGTGACCTTGGTCGCTTCGAAAGCGAGCACCGTCTTCGCCATGTTGAGTTCCGCCCCGTCCAGAGACCGAACCTTCCGGACCTCCGCCATGGGCAGAAAGGTGAACAGGCCCAGGAAACGCTCGACATCGGCGTCTTCCGTATTGACCCAGTACTGATAGTAATCGTAGGGCGAAGTCAGGGTGCCGTCGAGCCAGACCGTTCCTTTCTCCGTTTTCCCCATTTTATGGCCTGATGACGTCGTAATGAGGGGAAAGGTCATACTGAAGGCGTTTTTGCCCGTCATTCTCCGGATCAGGTCGCTTCCGGCCAGCATATTCCCCCACTGGTCGTTTCCGCCCATCTGGAGAACGCACTGATAATGATCGAACAGATAGAAAAAGTCGTAGGCCTGCAGCAGCATATAGTTGAATTCAATGAAATTGAGCCCCCGTTCCAGGCGCATACGGTAGCTCTCCGCGGCGAGCATCTTATTGACGCTGAAATGCCGCCCGATATCCCGGAGAAACTCGATGTAATTCAACTGCACCAGCCACTCGGCGTTGTTCAGAAGCATGGCCCGGCCGTCGGAAAAATCGAGATAATGGGACAACTGCTTCCGGAGGCACTGGGCGTTGTAATCGATCTGCTCACGGGTCAGAATCTGCCTCATCTCCGTTTTTCCGCTCGGATCGCCGATCAGGGCGGTGCCTCCGCCGACCAGGGCGATCGGCTTATGTCCGGCCCGCTGCATGTGGGCCAGAGACATGATCGGGACCAGGCTCCCGATGTGCAGGCTCGTGGCCGTCGGGTCAAATCCAATGTAACAGGTCACCTGTTCGTTTTGCAGTAAATCCCGGATAAGGTTTTCATCCGTGATCTGTTCAATAAATCCTCTTTCGTTCAAAATATCGAATACGCTTTTCAAATCAAGGTTCTCCCTGCCTGTCGTCCAGTTTGATGCTGATTCTCTGTATTCCCCTGCTTTTCCCCGTTTTTTCGTCTGCGTCGACAACCACACCCTGGAGGCGGATATCCTTTTTAGCCACATCGAAACGATTGGGAATCTGCGTTAAAAAACGCTCCAGAATGGTATCGGTCTTGATCCCGATCACGGAATCGAAAGGACCCGTCATGCCGACATCGGTGATGTAAGCCGTCCCATTGGGCAGGACTTCGTCGTCCGCCGTCTGGACATGCGTGTGGGTGCCGACAACCGCCGTCACCTGCCCGTCCAGAAACCAGCCCAGGGCTTTCTTCTCCGATGTCGCCTCGGCATGCATATCCACGAAAACGATCTTTGCCCGGTTTTTCAGTTTTTCCGTTTCTTCTTTGGCTTTCTTGAAAGGACAATCGAGGGGGCGCATGAAAATGCGTCCCTCCAGGTTAATCACCCCAACATTTTCTCCGGAAACGGAGGGCATCACAACGGAGCCCCAGCCGGGATTTGGATCGGGGTAATTGGCCGGCCGCAGCAGATTTTCATAATCTTCGAGAAAATCCATTACTTCCTTTTTATCCCAGATGTGATTGCCGGAGGTTAAGACATCGATATTGTAACGGAACAACTCCTCCACGATGTCTTTCGTGATACCGAATCCGGATGCCGCGTTTTCACAGTTGGCAATGATGAAATCGACGTCGTGATCCTTGACGATTCCCGGCAGGAGTTCCCGCACCGCCCTTCGCCCCGGTTTCCCCACGATGTCGCCGATAAAAAGTATTTTCATGATGGTCCCCCGTTTATCCGTGCCGGCAAAATGATACGTCGTTTACTTGGCATAATCGGAAACGCGTGTCTCCCTGATAACCGTCACCTTGATCTGTCCGGGGTAGGTCAGATCCTCCTCGATCTTCTTGATGATGTCCCGGCAGAGCATAACGGCATCGTTGTCGGAAATTTTTTCATTCTCCACGAGGATGCGGATTTCCCGTCCTGCCTGGATGGCGAAGCACTTGTCCACCCCGTTGAAGGATTTTGCAATCGTTTCCAGTTCTTCCAGGCGCTTCACGTAAGACTCCAGCATTTCCCGTCTTGCCCCCGGCCTCGCGGCGGACAGGGTATCGGCTGCCTGCACGAGCACCCCCAGAAGGGTATTGGTCCTGCCGTCATCGTGATGGGTGGCAATTGCCTGAACAATCCGGGACGACTCGCCGAAGCGTTTCGCGTAATCCGCCCCGATGGCCGCATGGGGCCCCTCGATCTTATGATCGATGGCCTTGCCGATATCGTGCAACAACCCGGCCCGTTTCGCTTCTTTAACATTCATTTTCAATTCCGCCGCCATCATTCCTGTCAGATAGGCGACATCGACGGAATGCTGCAGCACATTCTGGGAATAGCTGGTCCGGTACTTCAGACTGCCCAGAAGGTAGATGATCTCCGGATGAATGTCGTGGACACCGACATCGAAGGACGTTCTCTCTCCGGTTTCGCGGATAATCGTATCCACCTCCGTCCGGACCTTTTTGACGATATCCTCGATACGGCCGGGATGAATCCGGCCGTCGGCGATCAGGCGCTCGAGGGAAAGTCTGGCCACTTCCCGGCGGATGGGGTCGAAGCTTGACAGCACCACGGCCTCCGGGGTATCGTCCACAATCAGATCGATGCCCGTTGCCGCCTCGATGGCCCGAATGTTCCGTCCTTCCCGGCCGATGATGCGTCCCTTCATTTCGTCGTTGGGAAGACTCACCACGGAAACGGTGTTCTCCGCCACGTGATCACTGGCGTAACGCTGTACCGCATAGGCGATAATATCCCTGGACTTCTTTTCCGCGGAGATCTTGGCCTCTTCCTCGATCTTACGAACCAGGGCCGCCGCATCTTTCTTGGCATCGCTCTCGATGGCCTGAATCAACTGCTTTTTGGCTTCTTCGGAAGAAAGTCCGGCAACTTTCTCGAGGTTTTCCTTCTGCTCCTCGATCATCCGTGACAGTCTTTCGTTCTTTTCGCCGATTTGCGCTTCTTTCCCGGCGATACTTTTCTCCCGGTTTTCCAGGCTGGATTCCCTGTGACCCAACTGCTCAGCCTTTTTATCCAGACTTTCTTCCTTCGCCTGAAGCTTTTTCTCGACGGCTTCGAATTCCGCCTTGCTTTCCTTTGTTTCCTTCTCGAATTCGGACTTGGCCCGGAACAGATTCTCCTTGGCCTGCAAAACCGCTTCCTTCCTGATGGTTTCAGCCTCTTTCTTCGCCTCATCCACAATCCGGTCGGCCAGGCTTTCCGAAGACTCCAGTTTCTTTTTAGCCAGCCTGACCTGGAACAGATATCCCAGAACCACGCCGATGGCGATGGATCCCAAAACGATTAAAATGATCAATCCGTTACCTAACAATGTATATGTACCTCCCTTCCGGGTTTGTCTGGAGGAGACAACAGGTTTTATTTAAGGGAATGCAGGATGCCGGCAATGAAACGTGCCATCCGGTCAGGAAAGGGCTGTCTTTGAAACAGGCTTGTGGCGGCCAGAAAAATTAAACCCCCGCCAATGCCGTGTTAACCACCTTTTTTGAACCTTTGGACCAAGTGGGCACCCATGTCTTGGCTTCAGGCTTTCTGCCACCCTCAATTGGGATTTACGCAGCCATGCACACGGCAAAAACGGAAAGGTTCCCGGTTCTAAGGTGTTGGCTCAAAAAACGACTGTTAATCACGCACATCGCAGGGGATCGTTTACCTAACAATCAACTTTGTCAATCAGGTTAATTAACTCCTGAGTCTTATTTTCCAGTTGCTGACTAATTAGATCATTCTCTCCTCTGGCTTTAAATAACTCGTCCGTAATATTTAAGGCAACTAAGACCGCAATCGCCAAGGTATTCAAATTGCTTCCCCCCTTGCTGATGTCCGCCACCTTGTCTTTTACATACTGGACAACCCCTGCAACCGCCTTCTCATCAGAATCGCTCAATACCGTCAAATTCTGCCCCAGTATTTCGATATGAAAGCTTCTCTTCAATAAGACAACCTCAAGATTTACTGAGCCGCATTAATATCCTGAAGCAAATCCAAAAGCGAATCCACCCTCGACCGAATCGAATCCCTCTCCTCGTTTAATCCCCTTATTTTGTTGTATGTCTCCTGTAACTCTAAATCTTTGTTTTTTAACTGTTCCTCAAGTTTCTGATTTTTCGCTTTCAATTCCCCATATGCTATTAAAATATTTTTAATCTTTTCTTCAAGATCCGCAAACTTCGTTATTTCCACCGTCTTCCCTCGCATGGTTTTTTAATGGTCATACCATCGTCATTTCGGCCTGATTATGCCTTCGCCCCCCCTAAATGTCAAGGCAATATTTCCCCTTCTGATTTCAATCACTTATCCCCTTTCGAAAGGAACAAATCGAAGGCTTCCCACATCTGTCCGGCCGATACCAAATTCGATGCGGCATGACGGAAACGGGCGCCGCCCCGGAGCCCCCTGGTATACCACAGGAGATGCTTGCGGAAACTGAGGTATCCCGCTTTCTCCCCGGCGTAGTCCACCTCCCTTTTCAGGTGGACACCGATAATATGCCGTCGCTCCTCAAGCGTCGGCGTACCGGGAACGGGCGCTCCCGCCAGGGCGGCGGCGATCTCCCGGAAGATCCAGGGATAGCCGAGCGCCCCTCTACCCACCATGATGCCGTCACAGCCGGAGATGTTCATCACCTTCAGTGCATCTGAGGCATTGCGGATATCGCCGTTTCCCACCACGGGGATGGTCAACGTCTCCTTCACCCTGCCGATGATCCGCCAGTCGGCCTCGCCGGAAAAACCCTGGTCGGCCGTCCGGGCATGGACAACCACGGCATCCACGCCAAGATCCTGGGCCATGGCGGCGATCTCCGGCGCATTGATGGAACCCCGGCTCCAACCGGCACGAATCTTGACGGTCAAAGGTACCCGGACCACCGGTCTGACCGCGCGCAGGATGTCCCGGATCCTGTCAGGTGTTTTCATCAAGGCCGCCCCGGCTCCGTTTTTGACGACCTTCCGAACCGGGCAACCCATATTGATATCGATCCAGTCCGCACCGTTCTCCGTCGCGATTTTCGCCGCCTCGGCCATCACGCCCGGATCGGTTCCGAAAAGCTGGACTCCCAGAGGCCGGTCCTCCGGCGTCGAATCGAGGTAACGGTGGGTCTTGACTGCACCCCTTACAAGACCCATGGCGCTGATCATCTCCGTGAAGGCGAGATCGCATCCGAATTCCCTGGCAACGGCACGGAACGGCAGATTCGTGATTCCCGCCATGGGCGCCAAAAAGATGCGGCATTCCTTTTCCAGGGGTCCGACCTTCAACAACCCGCCCGTCCTTTCAATACATCCCGTATTTCTTCAGCCTTTTTCAGTTCCTCAAGAGTATTGATCCCCATCACGGACCGGGCATCCTCCGCCAGGCAGGCATGGACGGGGAATCCGCCCCGTCGGGCGATTTCCACGATATCGGTCAGATAATATTCTTTCTGGTCGTTCCGATTGGTGATCCGGGAAACGGCGTCAAAGAGAAAAGGCGCTCCCGACAGGTAAATACCGGAATTGATCTCCCGAATTCTCCGCTCCTCCTCGGCGGCATCGCGTTCCTCCACAATTCGGAGGAGGGTCCCCACTTTGTCCTTGACAATCCTGCCGTATCCCTTCGGGTTTTCCACCAGGGCCGTCAGGACGGAAACCACCGAGCCGGAGCGGGCGTGCTCTTCCAGCAGACGACGAACCGTGTCCCGGGGAAGCAGGGGAACATCCCCGCAAAGAATCAACACATCGCCGTCATAGCCGGTAAAGGCCGGTTTCGCCTGGAGAACCGCATGCCCCGTACCCAGCTGCTCGCGCTGATCCACGAAAACAAGATCCCGGCCGGCAAAAGTTTCCCGGACCAGATCCGCCTGGTGGCCGACGATAACCACAATCTCCTCCGATCCCGCCGCCTCGGCCACGTCAACAACATACTCCAGAAGCGTCCTCCCGTGGATCCGGTGAAGCACCTTGGCCAGATCCGAACCCATCCGCGTACCTTTCCCCGCCGCCAGAATCAGGGTTTTGAAATGATTATGCCTGATTTCCATCATTCTCTTCTTTCCGAATCAAAACAGCCATCCGGCCGGAACGGGAATTACTCCCCGGAAGAATGACCACCTTCGACCTTTATTCTTTATATTCCGGCGCTCTATCAGTTTACCTGGGACCTGTCAAGGAAGGTTAATACAACACGGATGTGTCATGCCGGTCCCCAAAATGCAACGGCAACTGATGCAATGCGTCTTAAGAAACCCGGTATCCCTTGCATTCTTTTTTTGCCGGCTTTGTATGCTTGAAAGCATAACGTTTTTTGACATCTCGGTAAAATTGACTTATAAGGAGTACACTTTTCAGAGAATGCATTCCCTTAAAGGTTGTTCCAAATCATGAAAACACTCTCCAGACTGCAGTTGTTGCTGACCTTTTCACTATCTTTAGCTGTCCTGATCGGTATCATCCTGGCAAACGTGTTCCTTGAAGTAGAGATCCCCAAGATGACGCGAGATCTGGCACAGATCGCCCACGTTCACCCTCTGTACGGCATCCTCCAGAACCTCGGCATCCTTTTGTGGTGCTCCACTACGGCAATTGTTTTCTTTACAGCAATCGTTGCTTATCAGAAAAAGCAGAAAATATTTTTTTCTTTTTTCCTGTCGGCATCTCTGTTGTCGGCTTATCTTCTTGTCGATGATTTCTTCCAGTTGCATGAACTTTTAGTCCCATTTTATTTGGGGATTAACGAGACTGCTGTTTTGGTTGTTTTAGGCATCTCTGTCCTCGCATTTCTTATATCGTTCCGAAAAACCATCTTGCAGACAGATTATTTCTTCCTGCTGTCGGCTTTGGGATTTCTTGCTTCGGCTGTGGTTATCGACTTCTTTCAACCGTGGTTGATGAGACTTGGCCCATTAAGAAACCTGCTGGAGGACAGCCCTAAATGGTTAGGCATTGCCTGCTGGTGCAGCTACTTTGTCCAAACCAGTTATCGGTTCATTTTCATGACCCCCGAAAGTTCGATTGCCGGAACCCGGCGATCCCACCACCGACAGGCCAAACGGCGGCGGTAGTTCCAACGCGGCTCATTTTCTTCCTGCAAGCGGCCTGTAATAAATCCAGCCGATTCCCGCTTATCGCCACCAATTTATTTGACTCCGTTTCCCTTTTTCGATATGTAGGATGCGACATTTCTTGAGCTCCTTTCGATTTTCCGCAGCCGCGATCGAATGATCCCGAAGCGGCCCCAAACCCCGTATCCCGCGTGTCTTCTTCTCCGGCCACACCGCGCGGCTCCGGCTTCAGGAAAAACAAAGGCGCCGGCATGATAGAAAAACCGCACGATCCACAAGGAGAGATAAAATGAATGTTCTGCTGATCGGCAACGG